>JBNMLZ010000005.1:0-47492 GCA_050875085.1 Prevotella sp.
CCCAGTTTCCAAAAACAGAAATAATAATAATCCGAAATAAGAACATGAAACTCAAGGAATTGCTCAAAGACATCCCCGTTGTTGCCACAGTAGGCAATGAGGATGTAGAAATCACCGGCGTGAACATCGACTCGCGCCGCATCAAGGAAGGTCATCTCTTCATAGCCATGAAGGGCACCCAGGTAGACGGCCACAAGTTCATACCCAAGGCGGTGGAGCTTGGCGCGAAGGCCGTGCTGTGCGAGGACATGCCCGAGGAAAAGGCAGAGGGCGTGACATACGTGCAGGTGGAATCTACCGAGGATGCAGTGGGCAGCGTTGCCACTACATTCCACGGCAACCCGTCGACGAAGCTGAAGCTCGTGGGCGTGACCGGAACCAACGGCAAGACGACCATCGCCACATTATTATATAATATGTTCACGAAGCTCGGCCACAAGTGCGGACTGCTCTCAACGGTGTGCAACTACATCGTGGACGAGCGCATTCCTGCCGACCACACCACACCAGACCCCATCGAGCTCAACGAACTGCTCGACCGCATGGTGAAGGCTGGCTGCGAGTATGCCTTCATGGAGTGCTCGTCGCACGCCATCGCACAGAAGCGCATCGGCGGACTGACATTCGCAGGCGGCATATTCACCAACCTCACGCGCGACCACCTCGACTACCACAAGACGTTCGAGAACTACCGCAACGCCAAGAAGGCGTTCTTCGACGGTCTGCCAAAGACTGCCTTCGCCATCACCAACGCCGACGACAAGAACGGCATGATTATGGTGCAGAACACCAAGGCTACAGTGAAGACCTACTCCACACGCTCCGTGGCAGACTTCAAGGGCCGCATCATCGAGTGCCACTTCGAGGGCATGTACCTCGACATCGACGGGCACGAGGTGGGCGTGCAGTTCATCGGCAAGTTCAACGTGAGCAACCTGCTCGCCGTGTACGGCGCTGCCGTGATGCTCGGCGCCAAGCCCGAGGACGTGCTCGTGGTGATGAGCACACTGCACAGCGTGAGCGGACGACTCGAACCGATACAGGCACCCGAGGGCTACACAGCCGTAGTGGACTACGCCCACACGCCTGACGCCCTGGAGAACGTGCTCAACGCCATACACGAGGTGCTCAACGGCAAGGGACACGTGATCACCGTGTGCGGAGCCGGAGGCAACCGCGACAAGGGCAAGCGTCCGCTCATGGCTCAGGAGGCCGTGAAGCAGAGCGACCGCGTGATAATAACAAGCGACAACCCTCGCTTCGAGGAGCCGCAGGACATCATCAACGACATGCTCGCCGGACTCAACGCGCAGCAGATGAAGAAGGTTATCTCCATCGTTGACCGCCGCGAGGCCATCCGCACAGCCTGCATGATGGCAAAGAAAGGCGACGTGGTGCTCATCGCCGGAAAGGGACATGAGGACTACCAGGAGGTCAAGGGCGTGAAGCACCACTTCGACGACCATGAGGTAGTGAGAGAATGCTTCTAAACCGTAACTCGTAATTCGTAATTCAGAAAAATGTTATACTATCTTTTCCGCTTCCTCGAGCAATACGGCATATCCGGCTCCCACATGTGGGGCTACATATCGTTCCGCTCGCTGTTGGCGCTGATACTCTCGCTCGTCATCTCGGCATGGTTCGGCGAGAAGTTCATAAAATATCTCAAGAGTAAGCAAATCACCGAGACACAGCGCGATGCAAGCATCGACCCGTTCGGCGTGAAGAAAATCGGAGTGCCGTCGATGGGCGGCATCATAATCATCGTTGCCATTCTCGTGCCAGTGCTGCTGCTCGGCCGCCTGCGCAACATCTACCTGCTGCTGATGATTGTCACCACCGTGTGGCTCGGATTCCTCGGCGGCATGGACGACTTCATCAAAATCTTCCGACGCAACAAGGAGGGATTGAAGGGCAAGTACAAGATTGTTGGCCAGATTGGCATCGGACTCATCGTGGGACTCGTGCTTTGGGCATCGCCCGACGTGAAGATGAACGAGAACCTTGCCTACGAGAAGCAGGGCCACGAACTCGTGGTGAAGCACCGCACCGAGGCGCGCAAGTCGCTCAAGACCACCATACCGTTTGTCAAGGGCCACAACCTCGACTACTCACGCATCACCAGCATCTTCGGTGAGCACCGCGTGGCAGCCGGCTGGATTCTGTTCGTCATCATGACAATATTCGTGGTGACGGCAGTGAGCAACGGCGCCAACCTCAACGACGGCATGGACGGCATGTGTGCCGGCAACTCGGCGATAATAGGCGTGGCGCTGGGCATACTCGCCTACGTCAGTTCGCACATCGAGTATGCCAGCTACCTCAACATCATGTACATACCGGGCTCCGAGGAGCTTGTGGTGTTCCTGTGCGCCTTCGTGGGCGCGCTCATCGGTTTCCTGTGGTACAACGCTTATCCGGCACAGGTGTTCATGGGCGACACAGGCTCACTGACCATCGGCGGCATCATCGCCGTGACAGCCATCATAATCCACAAGGAGCTGATGCTGCCCATACTTTGCGGCATATTCTTTGTGGAGAGTCTAAGCGTTATCGTGCAGGTGTACTACTACAAGCTCGGCAAGCGCCACGGCAGAAAGCAGCGCATCTTCAAGCGCACGCCTATCCACGACAACTTCCGCACACAGCAGTCGCAGCTCGACCCGGATTGCCACTATCTCATCACAAAGCCCAAGGGCGCCATACACGAGTCAAAGATCACCATCCGCTTCTGGATTACGACCATCATACTCGCCGCCCTCACTATTATAACCCTAAAAATAAGATAAAAGGTTCCAAGGCTCGGAAAGCTACAAAAGGCTTGGAAAGACTTGGAAAGGCCTAAAAAGGCCCAAGAACAATAAAGAAGAAGAAAAAAAAATGAAAAGAATAGTAATTCTCGGTGCCGGCGAGAGTGGAGCCGGTGCCGCAGTATTGGCAAAGAAAGAAGGATTCGACGTGTTCGTGAGCGACATGTCTGCCATAAAGGACAAATACAAGAAGCTGCTCGACGACCACAACATCGAGTGGGAGGAGAAGCAGCACACCGAGGAGAAAATTCTCTCCGCCGACGAAATCATAAAGAGCCCGGGCATACCCAAGGAGGCCCCGATGGTGAAGAAAGCCATCGACAAGGGAATACACATCATCAGCGAGATTGAGTTTGCAGGACGCTACACCAACTCGAAGATGATATGCATCACAGGCTCCAACGGCAAGACAACAACCACGTCGCTCATCTACCACATATTCAAGACAGCAGGCTACGACGCCGGACTCGCCGGCAACATCGGACGCTCACTCGCACTGCAGGTGGCTGAGGACCCGCACGAATACTACATCATCGAGCTTAGCTCGTTCCAGCTCGACAACATGTACGACTTCCATGCCAACATCGCCATACTGCTCAACATCACACCCGACCACCTCGACCGCTACGACTACTGTATGCAGAACTACGTGGACGCAAAGATGCGCATCATACAGAACCAGACAGGCGACGACTCGTTCATCTACTGGAACGACGACCCCGTGATCAAGCGCGAGCTCGACAAGTATGACATAAAGGCCATACAGTACCCATTCTCCGAACTGAAGGAGAAAGGCTCCATCGGATACATAGAGGAAGGCGAGTACAAGATTGAAAAGCCTACGCCGTTCAACATGGAGCAGGAGGAGCTGTCGCTCACAGGCAAGCACAACATCTACAACTCACTCGCAGCCGGCATCGCCGGCAACATATCGGGCATCAAGAAGGAAGTGATACGCCAGAGCCTGAGCGACTTCCCAGGCGTGGAGCACCGACTGGAAAAGGTGTGCAAGGTGGGCGGCGTGCAGTACGTCAACGACTCCAAGGCCACCAACGTCGACGCATGCTGGTATGCTCTCGAAAGCATGAAGACCCCGACCATCCTCATTCTCGGAGGCAAGGACAAGGGCAACGACTACAACGAGATAAAAGACCTCGTCAAGCAGAAGTGCAAGGCTCTCGTCTACCTCGGCGCCGACAACACCAAGCTCCACAACTTCTTCGACAACATGGGCATTCCAGTGCGCGACACCCACTCCATGAAGGACTGCGTGGCAGCCTGCTACGAGCTTGCCGAGCCGGGCGACACAGTGCTCCTGAGCCCATGCTGCGCCAGCTTCGACCTGTTCAAGAACATGGAGGACCGAGGCGACCAGTTCAAGACATTAGTAAGAAACCTTTAGAATGATAAACAAGACATTAGGCAACATCTTCAAGGGAGACAAGGGCATATGGATGGTGTTCTTCTTCCTGTGCCTCATCAGCGTAATCGAAGTGTACTCCGCCTCGGCGCAGCTCACCTACAAGGCGGGCTCCTACATAGCGCCGATGGTGAAGCACATCGGACTGCTGCTCGTGGGTGTGATGTTCACGGTGATGACACTCAACGTGAAGTGCCGCTACTTCAAGATGCTCACCACCCCACTGCTCGCCTTCTCGTTTGTCACGCTGATATGGGTGTACTTCGTGGGACAGTCAACCAACGGCGCCCAGCGATGGATACCTATATTCGGCATACAGTTCCAGCCGTCGGAATTTGCCAAGGGCGCCATGGTGCTCGCCACGGCACAGATACTGAGCGCCCTGCAGACGGGCAACGGCGCCGCCAAGAGTGCCTTCAAGTACATTCTCACCGTGAGCGCCTTCATCATACCGCTCATCATGCTTGAGAACCTCTCGACAGCACTCCTGCTGAGCATCGTCATCTTCATGATGATGCTCATCGGACGCGTGCCTCTAAAGCAACTCGGGCAACTGCTCGGCTGCGCACTGCTCGCCGTGGCGCTGCTCGTGGGGGCTGTCATGGCATTCGGCTCCGACAAACCGCAGGGCATGGCAGACGGCAAACAGCTCACCGAACAGGTGAAGACGCCAGAGCAGGACGACAAGAGCGCCGTGGAGAAGGTGTTCCACCGATTCGACACGTGGAAGGCGCGCATCGACAAGTTCCTCACCCGGAAGGGCGACATCACGCCGAAGGACATCGACCTCAACAAGGACGCGCAGGTGGCACACGCCAACATAGCCATAGCATCGTCGAACATAGCCGGAAAAGGACCGGGCAACTCCGAGGAGTGCAACTTCATTCCGCAGGCCTACTCCGACTTCATATTCGCCATCATCATCGAGGAGATGGGCATAGAGGGAGCGTTCTTCGTGGCGCTGCTATACATCATACTGCTCTTCCGCACGGGGCGCATAGCAAGCCGGTGCGAGAACAACTTCCCGGCACTGCTCGCCATGGGACTCGCACTGCTGCTCGTCACACAGGCGCTGTTCAACATGTGCGTGGCTGTGGGACTCGCGCCCGTCACCGGACAGCCGCTGCCACTCATCAGCAAGGGCGGCACATCGACCATCATCAACTGTGTTTACATAGGAATCATTCTGAGCATAAGCCGTTCGGCACAGAAGAAACCTGAAATAATCGAAGAGACCAATATCCCCACGGCAAACGCATCTGAAAAAACAGCAGTGGGACAATAAAAAAAGCACAATAATCGGCTTTATCAGAAAAAATGATTAATTTTGTGATTTGAAAGAAACGAGAACAAATGGAAAAGGAATTAAGAGTAATCGTCAGTGGCGGCGGCACCGGAGGACATATCTTCCCAGCCGTGTCAATCGCCAACGCTATAAAGTCAAAACGCCCCAACGCTAAGATACTTTTCGTGGGAGCAATAGGCAGAATGGAGATGCAGCGCGTGCCCGCTGCAGGCTACGAGATTGTGGGTCTGCCGGTGCGCGGATTCAAGCGCCCGCTGTGGTCGCCGGCAAACATCGGCGTTGCCCTTGATTTCTTCAAGAGCAAGCACATGGCGCGCAAGACAATACGCCAGTTCAACCCCGACGTGGCTGTTGGCGTGGGAGGCTACGCCAGCGCCGCCACACTCGACGCTGCCAACGCCATGGGCATCCCGACGCTCATCCAGGAGCAGAACTCGTATGCAGGCGTGACCAACAAGCACCTCGCGCCCAAGGCACGCAAGATATGCGTGGCATACGAGGGCATGGAGCGCTTCTTCCCAGCCGACAAAATAATCATCACCGGCAACCCCGTAAGACAGAACCTCATCGAGACTACCATCTCGCGTGAGGACGCCATCAAGAGCTTCGGACTCGACCCCGCAAAGAAGACCATACTGCTCGTGGGCGGAAGCCTCGGAGCACGCACCATCAACGAGAGCGTGCTGCAGCACCTCGACATCGTGGAGAAGAGCGGGGTGCAGTTCATCTGGCAGACAGGCAAGTACTACAGCGCCGCCGTGACAGAACAGCTCAAGAACCACCACGCACTGCCGATGCTCAAGGCAACCGACTTCATAAGCGACATGGGCGCCGCCTACAAAGCCGCCGACCTCGTGATAAGCCGAGCCGGAGCAAGCTCAATCAGCGAGTTCTGCCTTATCGGCAAACCCGTGATTCTCGTGCCGTCGCCAAACGTGGCTGAGGACCACCAGACGAAGAACGCCATGGCACTGGTAAACAAGAGCGCCGCCCTCTACGTGAAGGACGCCGACGCTCCCGGAACACTCCTGCAACTCGCCGTCGACACTGTGAAGGACGACGAGCAACTCGCTCAACTCGCAGAAAACATTAAGAAACTTGGCAAGCCAAACTCAGCCGACGTGATAGCCGACGAGGTGCTGAAGATTGCCGGAAAATAGAATAAAATGGAACTCAAAGATATCAAAGCTGTATATTTCGTCGGTGCAGGTGGCATCGGCATGAGTGCAATAGCACGCTATTTCATCCGCAAAGGACTCGTCGTGGCTGGCTACGACAAGACTCCGTCGGACCTCACCAAGCAACTGGAGCGTGAGGGTATGCTCATCCACTATGAGGAGAACATCGACGAGATACCGCACGCCTGCCGCCGAACAGACTCCTGCCTCGTGGTATACACTCCAGCCATCCCCGCCACACACAAGGAACTGGTATACTTCCGCGAAAACGGATTCACCGTGGAGAAGCGCGCACAGGTGCTCGGCACACTCACACGCACACACAAGGGTCTCTGCGTGGCAGGCACCCACGGCAAGACAAGCACGTCGACCATGTGCGCGCACATCATGCACCAGAGCCACCTCGACTGCAACGCGTTCCTCGGAGGCATATCCAAGAACTACGGCACCAACTACATCCTCTCCGACCAGAGCGACTACGTGGTGATTGAAGCCGACGAGTTCGACCGCTCGTTCCACTGGCTGCGCCCGTGGATGTCGGTAATCACTGCCACCGACCCCGACCACCTCGACATATACGGCACAAAGGAGGCATATCTCGAAAGTTTCCGCCACTACACCACACTCATACAGCCGGGCGGCGCACTCATCATCCACAAGAACCTGGAGATGAAGCAGGACTGCCAGCCGGGCGTGAAGATATATGAGTACAGCCGCGACGAGGGCGACTTCCACGCCGAGAACATACGCATCGACAACGGAGAGATAACATTCGACTTCGTGTCGCCGATAGAGTGCGTGAAGAACGTGGAGCTCGGCCAGCCCATTCCTATCAACATCGAGAACGGCGTGGCTGCCATGGCAATGGCACAGCTCAACGGATGCACAGCCGAGGAACTGCGCTACGGCATGAAGACATACCGCGGAGTGGACCGCCGCTTTGACTTCAAGATTAAGAACGACCGCCACGTGCTGCTCTCCGACTACGCACACCACCCCAAGGAGATATACCAGAGCGCCAAGAGCATACGCGAGCTCTACAAGAACCGCAAGATAACAGCCATATTCCAGCCACACCTCTACACCCGCACACGCGACTTCTACAAGGACTTCGCCGACGCGCTGTCACAGCTTGACGAGGTGATACTGTGCGACATCTACCCCGCACGCGAGCAGCCGATACCGGGCGTGACATCACAGCTCATCTACGACAACCTCAAGCCGGGCGTGGAGAAGAGCATGATACACAAGGAGGACGTGCTCGACCTCGTGAAGAGCCGCGACTTCGACGTGCTCGTGATTCTCGGTGCAGGCGACCTCGACAACTACGTGCCGCAGATTGCCAAAATCATCGAGGCGAAGGAGAACAAGTAAAAACAACAAAATACACACAAAGATAAAGTGAAAGCATCCTGGAGCAAAATTCTGTTCATCGCGAGCGACGCAGTGATTGCCGTGTATCTTGTACTCGCCTTCGCCTCGTTCGACAAGAAGGGCGACTCCAAGGCAATGTGCTCCAAGGTGGACATCGAGATTGCCGACAATGCCACCGGCGGATTTCTCGACGCTAAGGTGATAAAGGAACGGCTGCAGAAAACCGGCTACTACCCAATAGGCAAGCCACTCAGCGAGGTGAACGCACGCGGAATAGAGGAGATGCTCCGCCAAAGCCCGTTCGTCAAGACTGCCGAGTGCTACAAGACCGAGGGCGGACACGTCTACATATCGGTCACGCAGCGGATGCCCGTCATACGCATAAAAGCCGACAACGGCGACGACTACTATGTCGACGACAACGACTGCATCATGCCGCGAACCAACTACACGAGCGACCTCATCATAGCGTCGGGAAGCATCAGCCGGTGGTATGCCATCAACTACATATCACCGCTCGGCAAGGCTATCATGCAGAACGACCTTTGGAAGAACCTCATTGAGCAAATCCACATACTGCCGGGACAAGGCGTGGAGCTCGTGCCGAGAATCGGCGACCACATAGTATACATCGGAAGACTGCCCGACGGCAACAACCGACAGAAACACGAGGCTGACATAGCCGAGTTCGTGGCGAAGAAGATGACACGACTGGAGAAGTTCTACAAGTATGGACTCTCGCAGGTGGGATGGAACAAGTACTCATACATCAACATCGAGTTCGACAACCAAATCATCTGCAAGCGCAAGGACGGGCCGGCTGTGGCACACACTGAGCCTACACCAACACAGCCAACGCAAGCAACGCCGCCACAGCCCGCAGAGGACGGGCCGTCGGAGGGCGAGATAGAGCCAGCGCCACAAAACACAAGCGCGCCGGAACCTGCCCCAAAACAACAGGTCGCAACAACGTCTTCCAACAAACAGAAGAGCAAGCCGGAAGAAAAGCCGAAGAAGACATCCGAGGCAAAGCCAAAGAAAACATCCGGGACAAAGCCGAAGGAAACATCCGAGGCAAAGCCGAAGAAAACCTCCGAGGCAAAGCCGAAGAACAATTCCGAGGCGAAAAAGAAGGGCCCCGAAACAAGCCAGAAGAAAAAAGGCTCCGGCTCCGTACAAAACAAAAAATCAAGTAACTAAGGAATATAACAATACATAACGAACGTATGGCAAAGGAATTTATAGTAGCTATAGAGCTGGGGTCATCAAAGCTTACCGGCATCGCCGGAAAGAAGAACCCCGACGGCAGCATCACCATTCTTGCTGTCGCATCAGAAGACTCCACCTCCTACATACGCAAGGGTGTCGTCTATAGCATCGACAAGACCGCACAAGGACTGAGCAACATCATCACGAAACTCAAGAACAGCCTTCAGGCTGATATAACTCAAGTATATGTAGGCATAGGCGGACAAAGCATACACAGCGTCAAGAACATGGTAATCAAGGATCTGCCAATGGACGCCATCGTGTCGCAGGGCATGGTGAACGAGCTTATGGATGCCAACCGCAACATGACCTACCCCGACTACGAGATACAGGACGCCATAACAGAGGAATACAAGGTCGACCTGCAATACCAGACCGACCCGGTGGGCATCCAGGCAAGCCGTCTTGAAGGCAACTTCCTCAACATTCTGTGGCGCCGCTCGTTCTACCGCAACCTCAACAAGAGCTTCGACAATGCCGGCATCGCCATTGCCGAGACCTACCTGGCACCACTCGTGATGGCAGACAACGTGCTCACCGAGGCCGAGAAGCGCGCAGGATGCGTGCTCGTTGACCTCGGCGCCGAGACCACCACCGTGTCGGTGTACTACCGCGACAAACTCCGCAGCATAGCCGTGATTCCACTCGGCAGTGCCAACATCACCAAGGACATCGAGTCGCTGCAGATGGAGGAGGACGAGGCTGAGCAGATGAAACTCAAGTATGGCTCCGCACTCACCGACGTGGCTGACATCAACCCGACCGCCGTGCTCCAAATCGACAGCAACCGCACCATCGAGAGCCGCAAGTTCATCGAAGTTGTGGAGGCGCGCACTCTCGAAATCATCGAGAACGTGAAGACGTTCATCCCATCGGAATATTCCGACAAGCTCATCGGTGGCATCATCCTCACCGGCGGCGGCAGCAACATGACCAACATCGAGAAGGCTTTCCGCGAATACACCGGCATCGAGAAGGTGCGCGTGGCGAAGTTCGTGACGCTCAACATCAACTCGAAGGACTCCAAGCCAGAGCTGAAACGCGACGGCACGATGAACACTATAATAAGCCTTCTGGCACGCGGCGACATGAACTGCGCCGGCAACCCGTTCAGCAACTCGCTGTTCGACAACCAGCAGTTCACCACCGGCAACATGCCAGGCAACAACCAGCCGACTCCAAACGGCACCACCGCCAATCCCGTCAACACCGGCACTCCCCACGAGTCTGAGGAGGAACGCCGAAACCGCGAAGAGAAGGAGCGCAGGGAGCGTGAGGAGAAGGAGCGCAAGGAGCGCGAGGCTGAAGAGAAACGCCGGAAGGAAGAAGAGGAACGCAAGAAGAACACCCCGTTGGGACGCCTGTTCAACACGTTCAAGAAATTCGGACGCTCGCTCGTCGAGCCTGAAAGCGAAGATTAACATTTAGAGGAAACAACAACATGTCAGACAACAATAACAACACGATGGTGGACTTCGGTGCACCGGAGAAAGAAAACAACAACACGATTATCAAGGTAATCGGCGTCGGTGGCGGTGGAGGCAATGCTGTCAACCACATGTATCGCGAGGGTATACACGATGTGTCGTTCGTGCTCTGCAACACCGACAACCAGGCTCTCAACGACTCACCCGTACCAGTGCTCCTGCAACTCGGCACCGAGGGCCTCGGAGCCGGCAACAAGCCTGCCAAGGCTCGCCAGGCTGCCGAGGAAAGCATCGACGCAATAAAGCAGATGCTCAGCGACGGCACCAAGATGGCGTTCATCACAGCCGGAATGGGCGGCGGCACGGGCACTGGTGCCGCTCCTGTCATCGCACGCGTGAGCAAGGAACTGGGCATATTGACAGTGGGCATCGTCACCATTCCGTTCCGCTTCGAGGGCAAGCGCAAAATCGACCAGGCTCTCGACGGCGTGGAGGAGATGGCGAAGCACGTTGACGCGCTGCTCGTGATCAACAACGAGCGACTGCGCAAGATTTATCCCGAGCTGACCGTGCTCGATGCCTTCGGCAAGGCCGACGACACTCTTTCGGTGGCCGCCAAGTCAATAGCCGAAATCATCACCAACCACGGACTCATCAACCTCGACTTCAACGACGTGAAGACGGTGCTGAAGGACGGTGGCGTTGCCATCATGTCAACAGGCTACGGCGAGGGCGAGGGACGTGTGAGACAGGCCATCGCCGACGCGCTCAACTCTCCGCTGCTCAACGACAACGACGTGTTCAACGCCAAGAAGATTCTTCTCAGCATCAACTTCTCAAGAGACTCCAACAACACCGAGTCGCCCAACTCCGGCGGCCTGATGATGGAGGAGATGAACGAGGTGAACGACTTCATGGAGCAGTTCGGAAGCGACTTCGAGATAAAGTGGGGTATCGGACTCGACCCCGACCTTGGCAACAAGGTGAAGGTGACCATCCTCGCCACCGGCTTCGGCATAGAGAACGTCGACGGCATGAACCACCACATCAAGAAGATAGCACAGGAGGAAGACGACAAGCAGCTTGAGAAGAAGATACGCGACGACAACCGCCGCAGCCACTACTACGACGAGCCCAACGGCGGCTCCATCATCAAGCGCCGCCCGCACATCTTCCACTTCTCGCCCGACAACATCGACAACGAGGAGGTGATTCTCACCGTGGAGACAACGCCTACCTACAAGCGCACGCTCCAGCAGGTGAACGAACTGCGCCGCCGCATCGTCGACGAAAAGGAAGCCCCGAAGCAGAGCGAGGAAAGCAACTCCGTGTCGGGCACCATATCATTCGAATAATTAAACTTTAAAATACAATTATGGCTCTCTTTGACAAAATCAGTGAAGACATCAAAGCGGCAATGAAAGCCCGCGACAAAGTGCGCTTGGAGACCTTGCGCAACATCAAGAAAGTGTTCCTTGAAGCAAAGACAGCACCGGGTGCCAACGACACTCTCGATGATGCCGACGCAATGAAAATCCTGCAGAAGCTCGCCAAGCAGGGACGTGAGACAGCAGCCACATTCACTGCCGCCAACCGCCAGGACCTCGCCGACGAGGAACTCGCACAGGCCAAAGTTATAGAGGAATATCTTCCGAAACCTCTCACCGAGGCTGAGATTGAGGAAATCGTGAAGAAGGTGATCGCCGACACCGGCGCACAGTCGATGAAGGACATGGGCAAGGTGATGGGCGCAGCCTCGAAGCAGATGGCAGGCAAGGCCGACGGCAAGACCATCTCTGCCATCGTGAAGCGTCTGCTGGCATAACAGCCCGTCTCACCACTCTCACTCTTCACCCCATCAGCAGAACAACTGCGACAGCACAGGCAGCGACTTCATCTCGGGAAATCCCGGCTGGTGCAGCCTGTAGTACTGCAATATCACATCAACGATGCGGTTGCGCTCGCTACGCGATAGCGAGAGCAACCGCATTGTCGTATAATTGAGACGCATGAGCAGGCGTATCTTGGCAGCCTCGTCATGCCCGAGGAAATCCTGGTGGGCCGGCACATTGCTGACGAAGCATCCTGCACGCATGTCGAAACACACCGGCTCGGCATCGTCGGTGTCGCTGTCAAGATTGGGATAGAAGCCGATGAAGCGCGTCAGGTGCAACATATATATAATGTGGAAATTGGCAAACCCATGCTCACAGGCATCAAGCCAGCGCACGCTGTTCTCGATAAACAGGTAGAGCGACGGATTGGACTGCTCTGAGCGGGTGCAGTAGCCCGTGAACTCAGCCACGAAAAGCGCTATCGACAGTTTCAGCGCGTCAAACGGCAGCGACACAAACGGACAGGCTATCGCGGCATCCTTTATGCGCTGCAGGCGCTGCGACGCACGGTAGTCAAACTCTATGTCGAGAATGGTCAGCGGCTGAAACAGCTGTTTCTTCACTCCCGAGCGCGAAGTGCGCGGTATACGCTGTATGAAAGACAGCCTTCCATACCGCTCCGTGAAGATGTCAACAATAATCTGTGACTCACCATATTTCAGTGAGTTAAGTACAATGGCCTTGGTTTTTACGAGCATTTTTGCCTGTTTTATTTGTTTTACGAGCAAAATTAGTAAAAAAAAGGCATTTCAATAAAAAAACATCAATTAAAATTTGGCACATCTGAAATAAAGTCGTACCTTTGCATCCGCAAAAATCAAGCACCTTGGTCCCTTCGTCTATCGGTTAGGACGAGAGATTTTCATTCTCTAAAGAGGAGTTCGACTCTCCTAGGGACTACAATTAAAAAAAATAAAAAAAAGAATAACAAAAGAAGATGGCAAATCACAAATCATCACTTAAGAGAATCCGTCAGGACAAGGCTAAGGCTTTGCACAACAGATACTACGCAAAGACCATGCGCAATGCTGTCCGCAAATTGCGCGCCATGACGGACAAGGAAGAGGCTGTAAAGCTCTATCCTACTGTTCAGAAGATGCTGGACAAGTTGGCAAAGACTAACATCATCCACAAGAACAAGGCTGCAAACTTGAAGTCAAGCTTGTGTCTGCATATCAGCAAGCTCGCATAAGCAGTTTGTCAGAAAACCCATACTGAGGTCATTAATCGCAAGATTAGTGACCTCTTTTTTTTATTTCCATCACCACCGCGTTCCGGTAACCTTGTTACGGAACCCTTGTAAGGCGGTTACAAGGCAATGGTAACACGGCTACAATTGTCCCGTAACTCCATTACAATTGCCTTGTAACATATACGCTTTGTTTCAACGCCTTCATTTGTGCATTTCAACGCCTTCATTTGTGCATTTCAGCGCTTTCAACAGACGCGTCATTTCGCCAAATATCCCTCGCCTCTCGCAGGCACAAGCCACTGCTCAATCTCAGGATAGCGCAGCCTGTATTCCGCTCCCGACGTTCCCCGGGCCGGCCCTACGACAATCACCCATCCGTCGATAAACCCGCAGTCGCCCACATAGAGTTCCTCGGGCTTGTCAACCTCCATCTCAAGGTTGCCGCGATACTGCCACATGAGCCGCTTAATCTGCCGCTCGTCGCACTTGAAAATCTCCTTAGGCTGCACGCGGTGGCCGTCGCGCTTGGAGAAGCAGGCTATGTCGGTCGTTGACCAGTCAACGGAGTCGCGGTCGGTCGTCACAGCCTCATACGTGACGCATGTCGGGTCCTCATACATCCATGTAATCTCCACCCGCCGCTTCGAGCCTTCATTCTTCTCCACGAAGTCCTTCGCCACGGCGTCGAGCAGCTTCGAGAACGCGTCGGCACCCATGTTGGCAGCCGGCACGTCAGTCATCGTGGCATCCACCTCAAGCACGTCGCCTATCCACTCCTTCGCGCTTCGCATCACGGCATCGTTGCCGCCCACCGGGAAATCCACAGCGGCGTTGTATACGGCACCGTCATGCTTCTCAGTGCAAGTCATCGGTACTACATCAAAATAGTCCTGCGCAAACGCCGTGCAAGGCAGAAAGAGCGCGGACAATACGAATACAAGGAAGGGTTTGCTATACGCTGAATACATTCTTTCTATGTGTTATATTTTTTTTGAGGTGCAAAGATAATGAAAAATCAGCTTATAAGCACACCCGACAGCAACAAATTGCAAGGAGATGCCGGGGTTACCTCCTGGAGGTGTCGGGCTCCCGCTCGACACAAAGACAAAGATACAAGGCCACACATGTGGCGAGCATAAGCCCGACACCTCCAAGAGCACGTTTTTTGCCCCTTAAAATTTCCCCAAATCACAGATTTTTAGTACTTTTGTAGACTAAATATCGAAAACAAAATAATGGCAGAAATACAGAAAACCGAGAGCAACTACTCGGCAAGTAACATTCAGGTTCTCGAAGGACTTGAGGCAGTGCGCAAGCGCCCTGCAATGTATATTGGCGACATCAGTGAGAAAGGTCTCCACCACCTTGTCAACGAGACCGTTGACAACTCCATCGACGAGGCAATGGCGGGCTACTGCACGCACATTGAGGTGACGATAAACGAGGACGAGTCAATCACCGTCCAGGACAACGGCCGCGGTATTCCAGTCGACGAGCACAAGAAGCTCCACAAGTCGGCCCTGGAGGTCGTGATGACAGTGCTCCACGCCGGCGGCAAGTTCGACAAGGGTTCCTACAAGGTCAGCGGCGGTCTGCACGGTGTGGGCGTGAGCTGCGTTAACGCGCTCTCAACCCACATGAAGTCGCAGGTGTTCCGCGACGGCAAGATCTACCAGCAGGAGTACGAGAAGGGCAAGCCTCTCTACCCCGTCAAGGTTGTCGGCACAACCGACCTGCGGGGCACACGCCAGCAGTTCTGGCCCGACCCGACAATCTTCACCACCACCCACTACCAGTGGGACATCGTGGCACGCCGTATGCGCGAGCTTGCGTTCCTCAACGCCGGCATCAAGATTACGCTGCGCGACCTGCGCCCCGACGAGAACGGCAAGACACGCGAGGAGGTGTTCCACGCCAAGGACGGACTGAAGGAGTTCGTGCGCTACGTCGACCGTCACCGCACCCATCTCTTCGACGACGTCATCTACCTGAAGACCGAGAAGCAGGGCTTCCCCATCGAGGTTGCCATCATGTACAACACCGACTACTCGGAGAACATCCATTCCTACGTCAACAACATCAACACCATAGAGGGTGGTACCCACCTCACCGGTTTCCGCGCCGCCCTCACCCGCACGCTGAAGGCATACGCCGACAACGACCCCATAATCTCAAAGCAGATTGAGAAGGCAAAGATAGAGATTGCCGGCGAGGACTTCCGCGAGGGCCTGACAGCCGTCATCTCGATAAAGGTGGCTGAGCCTCAGTTCGAGGGCCAGACCAAGACGAAGCTCGGCAACAGCGAGGTGGCTGGAGCCGTGCAGCAGGCTGTGGGCGAGGCTCTGAGCAACTACCTTGAGGAGAACCCCAAGGAGGCAAAGACGATCTGCGACAAGGTGATTCTCGCCGCCACAGCGCGCATCGCCGCACGCAAGGCACGCGAGAGCGTGCAGCGCAAGAACCCCATGACGGGCGGCGGACTGCCAGGCAAGCTTGCCGACTGCTCCAACCGCGACCCGAAGAAGTGCGAGATATTCCTCGTCGAGGGTGACTCCGCCGGCGGCTCCGCCAAGCAGGGACGCGACCGCTACACGCAGGCCATCCTGCCGTTGCGCGGAAAGATTCTGAACGTGGAGAAGGTGATGTGGCACAAGGTGTTCGAGGCTGAGTCGGTAATGAACATCATCCAGAGCATCGGCGTGCGCTTCGGCGTTGACGGCGAGGACGACAAGGAGGCCAACATCGACAAGCTGCGCTACGACAAGATCATCATCATGACCGATGCCGATGTCGATGGCTCACACATCGACACGCTCATCATGACTCTCTTCTACCGCTTCATGCCGAAGATTATCCAGGAGGGCCACCTCTACATCGCCAACCCGCCGCTCTACCTCTGCACCTACAAGAACAAGGTGAAGGAGTACTGCTACACCGAGCAGCAGCGCCAGGCTTTCCTCGACAAGTACGGCAACGGCACCGAGGACGGCAAGTCTATCCACACACAGCGCTACAAAGGTCTGGGCGAGATGAACCCCGAGCAGCTCTGGGAGACCACCATGGACCCGAAGACACGCCTCCTCAAGCAGGTGACGATAGAGAATGCCGCTGATGCCGACGAGGTGTTCTCAATGCTCATGGGCGACGACGTTGAGCCGCGCCGCAAGTTCATCGAGGAACACGCTACCTACGCCAATATCGACGCATAACAATAGCTGGGAGAGGGGGCGCCCCGCCCCCGGGATACGGCGAAGAGCCAGTATGTCGGGAACGGGGAGCTCCCTCTCCTTTTTCCTAAATGTCGGGGGCGAGGCGCCCCCTCTCCCAGTTAGAAATGCCGACAACAATGAATGTCGGGGGCGAGGCGCCCCCGCTCCCAATTACAACATGCACCACCTGATAAGCCTTTTGTTACTGCTACTGACCGCCACAGCAACCCACGCACAGCAGTTCGGTACCGACTGGATGACCTCACCGTCGCCCAGCGACTCCTCATGCCTCTGGTTCCGCCGCACGTTCGTCGTCGAGGAAGCCACAGAGCGCCCAGTGCGTGCCTCTGTCTGCGTTGCCACCGCCTCACGGTTCATCCTTTATGTCAACGGCCGCAACGTGTCCACCGCCTTGTACAGCAACACCGCGCGACATGCCGACGCACCATCCGCTATCACCTACGACGTGACACGCTTCCTGCGCCCCGATTCCAACACCGTGGCTGTGCTCGCCTGCCCCGCAACCCGTCAGGCAAAATCCATCCACACAACCACATCCCCCAGAATTTCAATCTGTTTCTTCGGCGCCACAACCGCCAGCCATCCCTTCGCCTACTCGTCAGCCGACGGCTGGCTATGCCATGCAGCCTCAACATCAATCACCGCCGGCAACGAGCTTATGGACGGCCGTGCCGACGCCCTGCCGCCAGCCTATGGCGACATGGTGACAGCCCAATGGCAACCCGTCGCCATCACTGTCCCGGCATCACCCCAGCACATCACCGCCACACCATCTCCACTGATTTCCGCAGAGAGTCTTTTCGGCTATAACCCACTGGGTTACAACCTTTTGACCGACAACAGCGCCTACGTGCACGCCACCATTCATCCGCGTTATTTCGACACCGACGGCAACACCGTCAGCTACGATTTCGCGCCCGGTTTCTACGGCATGCTACGCGTCACGCTGCGTGGCTGTCGTCGTGGCGAACGCATACAGATAGGCGACCGCCTCAGCTACATCTGCTCAGGCGATATAGACGAACAGGCGTATTGCAGATTTTCTCCACAATACGCCCGTAAAATAACCATAAGCGGTGACCGCTGGTTCCGCCCAGAACAAGTGCAGGAAGTCGAAGTGCTTGGCTTCTAAAGTGGAACCTGTTTTTATATACTACTTCACAACTATCTTTTTCGCAGCCACATTGCCAAGTCTCACAACATAGACGCCATTTGCAAGAGCCGTGCTGCAAGTGCCACCTGCCGCAATGCGCAGTGTTGCCACACTTTGCCCAGTGACGCTGTATACATCAGCCCGGCACGCGTCAGAGCCATTGTTTCTGAGCGTAAGCAAGCCGCCAAGCACGCTAATGTCAACAGAGCCTGACTTTACATTCCCTACCGATGTAGCAGCCGTAGTGTGCACGCGCATCTCAGCTGACACCAATGACTCCACACCGTCGGCATTGACAGCCTTCACCACATAGCCATAGTCGGCATCTGGCAGCAGGCCGTCAACCACAAGCGAGTTGCCGCCACCGGTGGAAACCGAGGCATAGCTTCCAAACGGCTTGCGCTCTATGCTCCTCACGCTGAGCACCACGTCGTCAATGCACACATAGCCCGACTCGCGTTCATAGCTCAATCGCACGTCGGTGGCGCCGTCAACATCGTAGCTCACGGTGGTGCCCTCGGTGGAAGGCGCGTCAATCGTTGCGACAGCGGTCCATTGACCGCCAATCTTGGCTTCCACCTTCAGCTTGCCCGACGCCTTTGCAGAGCGATACCAGAACTTCACGCCATACACAAGCGACTCCGGATAACCCATCACGAGCCAGTCGCCATCCTTGCCCATGCGCAGCGACGGAGCCTCGGCGCCGTAGAAGCCAGCCAGTGCCGAGAACGCCGTGGCGCTTGTCTGCCATGTAGCGGGCATACCCTCAGCCTTGTCGCTGAAATCGTAGCCGCGCTCCGACGCGTTCTCGCTGTAGAGAAGGCTGTTCACCGTCAGGCGGTAGTCCACGGCATCAGCCACGGGTTGCCAGTTGGCAGTGAAGCATGTGGCGCCGATGGCGGAAGGCTCGCCTACCACAGGCTGGCGCTTGTTGAAGTAAAGCGCGTCAGTGGTGAAGTCAACCGAAGCCGTGTCGGAATGGCTGTCGCCAATCACGCCATACACATCAAGCCTATACGACGTGGCTGGCTCCAGGCCATCAAGCTTCACCTCCGGTTCACGCACCTCACCGCCAGCGTTCACCTTAGTCAGGTTTCCGTCAGCCGCCACACGGTAGAGGTCAGCCACATAGTGCGACACATTCTTCGACTTGTTCCACACGACATCAGCGCTCTCGTCGGTCACTTTTCCGACTGTCAGTCCACCGATGTTGTCAACCTTTATCTTCACTCCATCCAGCACAAACGACACCACGCTGTCCTGCTCCTCGATGTACTTTGCCTGAATGTCGAGACGGTTGCCGTCCCAGTCGGTGAGAGCGGTCTCCGTGACGTTTCCAGCGCCTGGATAAGGGTCATAGGAGTGCTTGCCCACGGCACTTGCAACGGCAAGCCCAACGCATTGGTGCGACGCGTCGTTGTTGACATTGTTGTTGACATGCTTGGTGGAGTCGTTGTCGATGTGCCACACAAGCATTCCGTGTCCCGGGATATATGTATCCCAGCCTGTGCGCTGGCGGTTCTCGAAGAAGAACAGCTCATTATCTGTAGGCCCTGTCTTCATCAGCGAGCCGCCGTCCTGCGTCTTCGTCAGAGTGATGAGCGAGTCGGCGGCGAGCGTCAGTTCCTTGGGCTGTTCCCAACCGAGACTCCACTTCTCGTAGGCAGATAGAGCCGGAGGCGTGCACATGTTGTTGTTGTACGACCCACTCGACATCAAGTCCCACGACTCTATGTTGTAGACAAACATGTTATACGTGGTGGAATACAGGTCGGGTATGCCGAGCACATGTCCGAACTCATGGATGAACGTGCCCACACCGGTAGGCTCCGGTGTCGCGGCTTTCTTGTCGTAGCGTATCTCGTTGCTGCACGCGTAGCTGCTTATAGTCTTGCCGTCGAGCTGCAGGTCGATGCCAGCCTCGGGCAAAGTCCACGAGTGGGGCCATATGTATCCTTCGTTGCCCGAGTCAGACTGCGCGTAACCGGCGTAGAAGAAGAAAATGTTGTCCACCACACCGTCGTTGTTGCAGTCGTACTGCGAGAAGTCAGCCAGTCCCTTGTCATGTGCAATCTGGCAGCCCTCGGCAAGAGCCTCAGCAGCCCGCTCGTCGCTCTCGGCATAATAGCTTGCGGGATGCGACAGGCGTATCGGCCCAATCACGTCATACTGCACGCTGAACAATCCGTGGGAGTTCTCCTCATAGTATTGCGCGGCGCTGCCAGTGCCTCCAAACTCGTTGAATCCCTTCTGGTTGAGCATACGTGTGTAGAAAGCCTGGGGGTCGCTGACGGTAGTGAAGCCCTGGTCGGCAAACTCAAGCAGAAGCACCGGGGAGTGGCGGAACCCGATGGTGGGATAGTCGTTCATCTTCTTGTACTGCCGGCGCGGAGCCTTCGCCAGCGGACTTTTACTGCGCAGCGAGGCAAGCATCTGGCGAGCGTCGGTCTTGGCAAGCATCGCCTTCACCTGCGGCGTGCGCCGGCTGGCTTCGGTAGCCGTTATGCCCGATGCGGCCACGCGGTTGTTCTTCACCACGGCATACTCATAACAGTCCTTCTTCTTGTTGAGCACTATAGGATAGCCGTCCTCGGTCACAGATATATGTCCGTATTCGTCGCCCACGACACGATAGTTGAGCGTCTGTCCGTCGGGCTGCACGTGCGTGCGCAGTCTCGGATCAGCAGGGATAGCCCTGACGGTGCCCCCCGCCGTGATGGCGAGGAGCATAGCCAGAGCTATTTTAGAGATATTGTTCATGTGTATCAAGATTATAAATTCTACTTCACATACAACTTATAGTTGGCATCGCCAACACTGACAACATACACGCCAGACGCGAGCTTAACAATCTCGCTGTCGGCAGCCTTGGCAACCTTGGCAACCTGCATACCGCCGATGGTGCTCACATTGATTGTCTTTCCTGCGGCGCCCTGAATCTTCACGCCACCGTCAACAAGGCTTATCGTTATGCCAGCGGTGATGTCTGCTATGCCCGAAGTGCCACCGTCAACCACCACGAGGTCGCTCTCGCCGAGGTCGTAGACCGCGCTCACACCGAATGTAGCCGAGGCTGGAGCCTTTGCGTCGGTGTAGGACGTTTCCTTCTGAGGAGCATTGTTGAGCTGAGAGTTGTCGCGGTAGACATTGTAGCCCTGGAGCTGCGGAGTCTCGGCGAGCGTGTACTCAAGGTCGTCGAGCATTATGCCGTAGTTGGTGCCAACGTTGCGCAGAGCCACATACTTGGCGTCGGCAGGCAGCTCAACGGAGCAGTCCTCCCATTCGTCGTCGGCCTTGGAGCCAAGCGAGATTGTCTCAAGATGCTTGAAGTCGGCTGTGTCGCGCGACGCTGTGGAGTAGAGCACCTCAAGGTCGCTCTCGCCATGTGTGCTGCTGAAGAGCGACAGTCCCTTGAAGGCGAGCCTTGAGCCACCGAGAATCTCGGGCGAGATGAGCCAGTCGTCGTTCTGGCCAGGAGCACGGTAGGCGCCAGGATAGAATCCGCTTGCCGAGAAGCTCACGAGAGCGTTCTTGCCAGAGAATGGCAACAGTGCGTCCTCAGTGCCAGCCATAGCCGGGTTCCACACCTCCCATGCCATCTGTGCGCCACGGTTAGGCCAGTCGTTGCCGTTGGTTGTGGTTTGGAAACCGATAGTGAGTTCCTTGTCGCCGTCGAACGTTGTCCATCCGTCGAAGTTGTCGAGAGTGAAGGCGCGCAGGTCCTCAAGGTCGTTCTTCACGCTGCGTCCCTTTCCTGTCTCAGGAGCCTGCCAGCTTATTTGCTTGCCGCCGGCAGCGTTGTCCTTCACAGCCACTCCGGTAGGCGTTGGCAACTGCGTGGAAGCAGGAGCGAAGTCAATCAGCTCGCTTGAGTTGTTGTCGGCATTGTCGTCGTCATAGTCGATGACAGCCTGTAGTTTCTTGCCCTTGATGTCGGCGGCAGTGAGCGGCACGATGAAGTCGAAGGATGCGCTGTTGCCAGCCTTAAGAGTCTCGTCGGGCATCTGCTCGGCGATTACGGTGCCGTCCTCGTCAACGATGTCAATCAGGAAGTCCTTGGCGTCTGAAGCGCCGAGGTTCGACACGTTCACCTTGATGTCAGCCTTCGAGCCAGCCTTGCCTATTTGCTCGGCAGATATGCCAGCCACGGCAAGGTCGTTGCCCTTGGCGTTCTCGGCAATCGGGTCGGTGACGAACACACGTGTCGCTGCATCAGGCAGGTAAGCCTTGATGCCGAGAATCACCTTCTTGTCCTTGTACTGCGAGAGGTCGAAGACGTGCTTCTGCCATCCGCCGTTGTCGTTGAGCGGAATGAAGTCGAGCAGCTGCGTGTAGTCGGCACCGTTGGCTGATGCGACAACAGCCACATAAGCGCCCTTGGCAGCCTTCGGTGTGTGGTAGGCAAGGAGTGTGAAGTGAGGATGGTCAGCACCAGAGAGTGATATTGACGGTGTGTAGATGATGCCGCCAACCGGCTTCTGCGTGGTGTTGCGCAAGAGGAAATATGCCTCCACGCTACTTGGCACAGGCACGTCAATGTCGAATATTCCGGGGTCGCCCACCCATGCGCATGAGCCTTCAAATGCGGCGGTGAGCCATGGACCGGTGTTCATGCCGCCACGGAAGTTCTCCTCAAACTTCAGTCCGTAAGGCTTGCCGAGCGTGATGCTCGTGCTTGCATACTTGCTCTCGCCCTGGGCGTTCTTGGCAGCAATGTAGTAGGTATGGTTGACAAGATTGTCAGACGACTCCTTGACTGTGTACGTCGGCTTGTCAAGGTTGTCGGCAATGGCATTGTATTCAAGTTCATCACTGTCATACTTGTATACAGTATACTTTATGTCCGACTTGTCCACATATCCACCGTTTGCGCCACGGTCTGACGGTGCGTCCCAAGTGAGAATGGCGGTGTTGTCGTCGTCGCCCCACACAGCCCTCACGTTCTGCGGAGCCTGTGCCACGTCGTTGCCGACGAATGTCTTGGCTGTTGCAGGCAGGCCGATGCCCTTGTCGCTGTACACAACAACGGTGTAGGCATTTGTTCCGCTCTGCGAGTCAAGAGTCTCGCTGTAGGCATCGCCCGGTTTCGGGTTGCTGATTGTCTTCACCACCTTGTCGTTGGCGTCGAGTATCTCTGCCTTGGTCAGTGAGCCAACAGCCGAACCGTCGATAGCCTTCGTAGGCATACGGAACGAGAGGATGGTCTGCAATGCGCCCTTGTCGGCAGCCACGGCCTTGAGGTCGGTCACTGAGTCGGGGGCATCGACGGTGGTGTATTCTTTCACTCCGATGTTGTCCACCATTACGTAGAACTGTCCCGGCGCGCTGTAGTCGTAGAATCCGAAGTTGTAGTCATCGGCGGCATCCACCTTCACGTAGTGCTTAGCCGACACGAACCCATCTGTTGCGAAGTTGTCGTAGTCGGCAAGCACGTTGGTCTGTGCAGCCACGGTGTTGCCCTTGCCCATGGTCACCTTCATGCGCTGCAGGTACTTGCCCACGCTGCCGCCACGGTAGTCGTAGCTGAAGAGATAGACGTGCTTGGCGTCGAGCTTGAGTTTCGGCGTTATCAGCCACTCGTTCTTGCTTGAGTTGTTGTTGAAGCGGTCGTAAATCGCCTGGTTGGTCTCGCTCCAGAACCACGGGCGTCCGCTGTTGTCGGGGCTGAGGATTGTGTAGCCGTCAACAGAGTTGTCGGCATCGAAAGTCTCAAGGTAAGGCAGCTTGCCATAAGTGCCGGTGGCTATGGTGTTGGTCTTTGTCTCGGCTCCTGCCACACCGCCTGCCGATGGGGTTATGATATAAGTGTTGTGGGCGAGATATTCGTCGATGTCATCGTCCACGCACTTTGTGTCGGTGATGTCCTTGGCTATCACCTTGCCGTCCTGCTCGCGCGTTACGGTGTAGGTGAGCGCCGACGCGTCGAACTTGGCGCCAAACTGTCCGTTCTCGCCCTCAGTAGGCGCATCCCATGATATGGCAATCTTCTTGCCGTCGAGTGTTGCAGTAGGATTGCCAACCTCGGCTGGGGCATCCTCGCCAACATATATGACACGCGACTCAAAGCGCGGGCTCTGAATCTGTGTTGAGTATGGATACTGCAACTGCATTGAGCATGACACGGACACAACGTGGCGACCCGGCTCGATGTCCTCAAGAGGCACAGAAATCTTCTGTCCCGGATGCGACGCGCGCTGAATCTGTGGGTTGATGCTCACCCACTCGTTGTCGACATACACGTATACGGATGTGGCGATGACATTGGAAGTAGTGAGCTTCGTGCCCTTCTCCGTCACGGCTGGCACAGTGAAGTCGAGTGTGGCGGTGGTGCCGTCTACCGTCACCTTCATGTCGTCGGGCTGCTTCACGCGATCGCCATACACGTCGATGCTGTCGGGGCGGATGAAGAAGTACTTGTAGCCACGGTCGGGATGGCAAAGCGAGTCAACGCGGTATACGTTGTCCTCGTCGGCATCCTCGTCCTCGCTTACCTTATAATATATTGTGCCAGTCCAAAGACTGTAGAAGTTGAGCAGGAAGGCGTCGTTCTCCTTGTCGTATATCATAGGCTGCATACCGTAGCCGTCGCTGCAATACGGGAATGAGAAGGTTGAGAGCAACTTCAAGTCGCCCGACGTGAGGTCCACCTCATACATGTAATGGGCGTTGTCGAGCAGCACCAACTTGCCATTGCCAAAGCTCAGCGACTTCGGGGTGACAAAGCGCTTGCCAACATTCTTGCCCGAACCAGAGTAGCCTCCGAGATAGGCAAGGCGCTTCATGGTGAATGTGTTGAGGTCGAGCGTGTTCATGTAGTAGGCGTCGTAGCCCTTTGAGTCGTCGCAGGTGACGCAGTACACCAAGCCGTTCTTCTCGCAGTATGCCGAGAGATATGGCACGTCGGCAAACGACTGTGCCTTGATGCGCACGGAGTCGGCCACATTCCACTTCAGCGGGTCGTAGGCAACGCAGTCGACACCCGTCACCTTCTTGCCGTCAGAACTGTATATAGGGTTGAACGTGTAGTACTTGCCGTTGGCGTAGAACGCGTTCTCTGTGAAGTTCTTTCCGCTGGCCACAGTCTCTTTGTTGAACGGGTCGATATTGAATGCCTCGATACCAGGTGTTGTCGACCATCCACCCTCGTCGATACCACCAGCAGTCTTGTTGAAGCCAAAGAATCTGTAGCCATCCTTGAAACCCAGCATATCGCTGTTGTCCTCGGCACGGGCTATTGACCGTGGCACGCTGTTTTGTCTTGACTGCTCATAGCGTGATTTCAGCAATGGGTCCTTGTCCATGAGTTCCTGGGCGTAAGCCTCGGGGAAGAAGGCTTCCTTGATGGCACGGCTCGACTTGTAGTAGATGGCAGGCACGTTGAGCGATGCCTTGCCACTGCTCTTTGCGGCCTGTGGCGCGGCGGCTTTCCTCTGCGTCATTCTTACCGGCGACTGTGCATAGGCTGCCAACGTGAGCGCGGCTGTACAGCACAGCATGGCAATGCGTGGGTTGATTTTCTGCATAAGCTGATGTTTATATAGGTTATCGCGCAGTCCGTGGATTTTCCCCGGACAGCAGGGGTGGTTGCGTTTGTTTACTGCCGCAAAGTTATGAATAATGTGCCCTTGCACAGTCACAATTTTAGGAAAGCAATCACAAAAACAAGAAAATCAACATAAAAAGATAACCATTTGTGGTGTTTTTGTGACAATTTAGTAACTTTGCATGTAAAATGCAAACACAATGAAAATCGCCAGATACCTTACTATTATAATATCCATATTACTATCGGTTGCTGCCTACGGCTCGTCACACAACGAGTCAACCGAAGAAATGAAGGCAAAAGCCGACGCCCTCTACAATGCCGACCGCTTCGTGGAGGCTTTCGACCTCTACACGCTCACAATGAAACGTGCCGACAGCGAGGGCGACGAACTGATGCGTGAGCGTTGCCTTGGCAACATCGCCAATATCTATGGGTTCTTCGGCGACTACGAGCGCGCCAACGTGTATTTCGAGAAGGCTCTGAAGGATGCCGTCGCCAACAAGCACAACGACGTGGCGGCAAAATGCGTAATCAACATGGTGGTCACATACTCGCAAATGGGGCAACCGGAACGTGCAAAAGAGTACTTCGCAATACAAAACCGCATTTCGCTGTCCGATTCCGCCATGCGACAGTTCTTCTTCTATCAGAGCCAGGCCTACATCGCCTTCGCCGAGAAACACTACTCCCTGTGCCGCTCCATCAACCGACATGCATGGCAGTTTGCACTACAGAAAGACCTGCCCATGAGCTATGTGGCGAGCCTGCACAACGACATAGGGCGCTGCTTTCAGCTTGAAGGAATGCTCGACTCTGCCATTGTTGCCTACCGGCAGAACATGGAACTGTGCCAGCGGGCGGGCATCAGAAAATATCTGGCTGAGTCATACCAGAACCTTGCCAATGCCTACCGGGCAAAGGGCGACCGCCAGAGCATGATTGAGTACCAAAGCCTCTACATGGCTCAAAACGACACCATCTTCGGCGAGAAACAGTTCAACATGGCAAAGGATCGACTGTTCAAGTATGAGACCGACAAGACCGACGCGCAGATACGTATGCTCAACACGCGATTCTCCCGCGCGCTCATCGGTGCCATCATAGTGGCGGTGCTGCTCATTGCCGTGACGGTGCTCGCCCTCGTCATACACAAGAAGAACCGCCGCCTACACGCCGCCTACGTGATGCTCTACAACAAAAACCGCGAGCTGATGTCGTCACACGACGAGAGCCGCCAGCTGCGCCAGCAGTATGCCACTGCCACCACATCAAAGCTCCTGCAGGACATCAACGCCGTGATGGAGGACGTGAACATAATATCGCGCCAGGACTTCAGCATCACGTCGCTTGCAGATGCCGTGGGCAGCAATGTCAAGACGGTGTCGGCGGTAATCAACGACACCTACGGCAAGAACTTCAAGACCTATCTCAACGAGTACCGCGTGCGCGAGGCGTGCCGTCGGCTTGCCGACAACGAGGCCTACGGCAACCTCACCATCAAGGCCATCGCCGAGAGCGTGGGCTACAACTCCATCAACAACTTCATCATAGCTTTCAAGCGCATCGTGGGCATGACACCGTCGGCCTACCAGAAGGTGGCAAGGATGGGTGAGAAGGAATAGAAACACATGTTTCACGCCTGTTTCCCTTTTTAATAAAACATAAAATTTGCGTATATAATAAGGTATACGTAAAAATTTTCTTACTTTTGCGCCCAAATTAAAGAACACAAAGCGAAATTATGCAAGAAAACTTAGTAATCGTCGAGAGCCCCGCCAAGGCCAAGACTATTGAGAAATTCTTAGGCAGCGACTATAAGGTGATGTCTTCCTACGGACACATCCGCGACCTTAAAAAGAAAGAACTCAGCATAGACAAAGATACACTCCAACCCGATTACGTGATTCCCAAGGACAAGGAAGAACTCGTCAAGAAACTGCGCGAGAGCGCAAAAAAGGCACACAAGGTGTGGCTCGCTTCCGATGAGGACCGCGAGGGAGAAGCCATCTCATGGCACCTTTGCGAAGTGCTCGGTCTCGACGAGGCGTCAACCAACCGCATCGTCTTCCACGAAATCACAAAACCAGCCATTCTCGCAGCCATCGCCACACCGCGCCACCTCGACATGAACCTTGTCAACGCGCAGCAGGCACGCCGTGTGCTCGACCGCATCGTGGGCTTCAAGCTCTCGCCGGTGCTCTGGCGCAAGGTGAAGCCGGCGCTGTCGGCAGGCCGCGTGCAGTCGGTTGCCGTAAGACTGATTGTGGAGCGCGAGCGCGAGATACAGCACTTCAAGAGTGAGCCTTACTACCGCATCAACGCCATCTTCGCCATCACCAACGCCGACGGATCGCAGTCGGAGGTGAAGGCTGAGCTTGACAAGCGTTTCCAGAACCACGACGACGCCATCGCCTTCCTTGAGAAGTGCAAGGACGCCGAGTTCACTGTTGACTCCGTGCAGAAGAAGCCGCTCAAGCGTATGCCGGCTCCGCCATTCACCACGTCAACCCTCCAGCAGGAGGCTGCCCGCAAGTTGGGCTTCTCGGTGTCGCAGACCATGATGGTGGCGCAGCGCCTGTATGAGAACGGTCTCATCACCTACATGCGTACCGACAGCGTGAACCTCTCCAAGCTGTGTCTCGGAGCCGCCAAGGAGGAAATCATAAAACTCTACGGCGAGGAATACAGCTCACCGCGCACCTTCCATACCCACTCAAAGGGCGCTCAGGAGGCTCACGAGGCCATCCGCCCTACTTACATGAACAACACGTCAATCGAGGGCACCGCCCAGGAGCGCCGCCTCTACGACCTCATCTGGAAGCGCACGGCTGCAAGCCAGATGGCCGAGGCACAGATTGAGAAGACCACCGTGGGCATTGCCATGACTGGTGCTACAGAGCATTTCGTTGCCAACGGCGAGGTGGTGAAGTTCGACGGTTTCCTCAAGGTCTACCGCGAGTCTACCGACGACGATGCCGCCGATGCCTCAAAGGATGAGTTCTCCCACAACCTGCCCGTCATAAAGGAGGGCGACAAGCTCACCCGACGCGAGATTACTTCCACAGAGCGCTACTCACAGGGCCCGTCACGCTACACCGAGGCAAGCCTCGTGCACAAGCTTGAGGAGCTGGGCATCGGACGCCCGTCTACCTATGCTCCTACCATCTCAACCATACAGCAGCGCGAATACGTGCAGAAGGGCGACAAGAAGGGCGAGGAGCGCCCCTACGTCATCGACACTCTGCGCGGAATCAAGATAACCCCCACACGCAAGGTGGAACTCACCGGCAACGAGAAGGGCAAGCTACTGCCTACCGACATAGGCATCGTTGTCAACGACTTCCTCATGCAGAACTTCCCAACCATCATGGACTACAACTTCACCGCCAAGGTGGAGCAGCAGTTCGACCAGATTGCCGACGGCAAGGAGGAGTGGACCGACATGATGCGCCACTTCGACCAGGAGTTTGAGCCTACCGTCGAGAAGGTGATGAACGCGCGCTCCGAGCACAAGGCTGGCGAGCGCAAGCTGGGCGACGACCCGAAGTCGGGCCATCCGGTGTTCGTCAAGATTGGCCGCTACGGTCCTGTGGTGCAGATAGGCACCGCCGACGACGAGGAGAAGCCGCGCTTCGCGCAGCTGCCTGCCGACAAGAGCATGGAGACCATCACGCTCGACGAGGCCCTGGAGCTGTTCAAGCTTCCGCGCACTGTTGGCGAGTTTGAGGGCAAGACGGTTACCATAGGTGCCGGACGCTTCGGTCCCTACGTGCTCCACGACAAGAAGTACGTGTCCATCCCGAAGGACGAGGATCCTATGACCATCTCGCTTGAGCGCGCCATCGAACTCATCGAGGGCAAGCGCAAGGCTGAGGAGGAGCGCCACATGAAGAAGTTCGAGGAGGATCCGAAGCTGGAGGTGCTCAACGGACGCTACGGCCCCTACATCGCCTACGACGGCAAGAACTACCGCATCCCGCGCGAACTCCATCCGAAGGCTGCCGAGCTCACCTACGAGCAGTGCATGGACATCGTCAACAATCCACCGGCTCCGAAGAGAAGAGGTGCCAAGAAACAATAAGAAAGAATATGACCAGAATCATCCTTATCGGCTACATGGGAGCCGGCAAAACAACTGTCGGAAAGGCATTGGCCAAGGCGCTCGGCGTGACATTCTACGACCTCGACTGGTATATCGAGACACGTATGCACCGCACCGTCAAGCAGATATTCGACCAAGAGGGCGAAGAGGGCTTTCGCCGCATAGAGCACAACATGCTGCACGAGGTGGCAGAGTTTGAGAACGTGGTGCTGTCGTGCGGCGGCGGCACCCCCTGCTTCTTCGACAACATCGACTACATGAACCGACAGGGACAGGTGGTCTATCTCAAGGCGTCGCCCGATGTGCTATACCAGCACCTGCAGATGGGCAAGTCGGTGCGACCGCTGCTCTTGAACAAGACTCCCGACGAGGTGAAGGCTTTCATCGTTGACCAGCTTGCCTACCGCGAGCAGTTCTACTCCAAGGCCAACCACACTCTCGACGTCAACCTGCTCGACAACTACGACAAAATCAACATCACTGTAAAAAAACTGATTGAATTACTGAAATGAAAAAATGGACCATTGACGACTCCCGCGAACTCTACAACATCAACGGCTGGGGCACCTCCTACTTCGGCGTCAACGAAAAGGGCGACATGTATGTGACGCCTTGCAAGGACAACGTGCAGATCGACCTGCGCGACGTCATGGACGAGCTTCAGCTGCGCGACGTCACGCCGCCGGTGCTGCTGCGCTTCCCCGACATTCTCGACAACCGCATCGAAAAGACTTCGAGCTGCTTCAAGAAGGCGGCTGAGGAATACCAATACCAGGCTGAGAACTTCATCGTATATCCTATCAAGGTGAACCAGATGCAGCCTGTCGTGGAGGAGATTATCTCCCACGGACGCAAGTTCAACCTCGGACTGGAGTGCGGCTCTAAGCCTGAGCTGCACGCCGTCATTGCCGTGCAGTGCCAGAGCGACTCCATCATCGTCTGCAACGGCTACAAGGACCAGAGCTACATCGAGCTGGCGCTGCTGGCTCAGAAAATGGGCAAGCGCATATTCATCGTGGTGGAGAAGATGAACGAAATAGGGCTCATCGCCACGGCTGCCAAGAAGTTGGGCGTGAAGCCCAACATCGGCATACGCATAAAGCTCGCGTCAAGTGGCTCGGGCAAGTGGCAGGAGAGCGGCGGCGACGCCTCGAAGTTCGGACTGCGCGCCTCGGAGGTGCTGCAGGCGCTCGAAACGCTCGACGAGAAGGGGCTGCACGACTGCGTGCGACTCATCCACTTCCACATCGGCTCGCAGATAACAAAGATTCGCCGCATACAGACCGCCCTGCGCGAGGCTGCCAACTTCTACATACAATTCCACAAGATGGGCTACAACATCGACTTCGTTGACTGTGGCGGCGGACTGGGTGTCGACTACGACGGCACGCGCTCGTCGTCGAGCGAGAGTTCGGTGAACTACTCCATCCAGGAGTATGTCAACGACTGCGTATACACCTTCGTCGACGCTGCCAACAAGAATGGTCTGCCCCACCCCAACCTCATCACCGAGAGCGGACGCTCACTGTCTGCCCACCACTCCGTGCTCATCACCGACGTGCTTGAAACCACGTCGCTGCCCGAGATGCGCGACGACTTCGAGCCGTCGGAAAACGACCACCAGCTCGTGAAGGATCTCTACGAGATATGGGACAACCTCAACACGCGCACCATGCTTGAGGACTGGCACGACGCCGAGCAGATACGCGACGAGGCGCTCGACCTTTTCTCGCATGGCATTGTCGACCTGCGCACGCGCGCCGAGATTGAGAGCATGTACTGGAGTGTATGCCGCGAGGTGAACTCAATGGCGAAGACATTGAAGCACATGCCCGACGAGCTTCGCGGCTTGGACAAGCTGCTTGCCGACAAGTATTTCTGCAACATATCGCTCTTCCAGTCGCTGCCCGACTCATGGGCAATCGACCAGGTGTTCCCCATCGTGCCCATCCAGCGGCTCAACGAGCGCCCGACGCGCAACGCCACGCTCCAGGACATCACCTGCGACTCTGACGGAAAGATTGCCAACTTCGTCACCAACCGCCAGGCAACGCACGTGCTGCCCGTGCATCCGATACGCAAGAACGAGGACTACTACCTCGGCATCTTCCTCGTGGGCGCCTATCAGGAAATCCTCGGCGACATGCACAACCTCTTCGGCGACACCAACGCCGTGCACATCTCCGTCAAGGACGGCACCTACCACATCGACCAGATTTTCGACGGCGAGACAGTTGAGGAGGTGCTCGACTACGTGCAGTACAACCCCAAGAAACTCGTGCGCCAGCTTGAGATCTGGGTGACGAAGAGTGTGAAGGCGGGAAAGATTTCGCTTGAGGAAGGAAAGGAGTTCCTGAGCAACTATAGGTCGGGGTTGTATGGGTATACGTATTTGGAATAGAAGCCCCTCCCCCTCGCCGCTTAAGCGGCTCTTGCCCCTCCCCTTAGGGAGGGGAGTAGTATGCTTTTATTAATTTAAAAGATGATTAATAAGAATTGAATGATTAATAGGAATTGGCTATATATTTATTTGTATCAACCATATAACAATTCATTATGACAAACTCAAAAGAATACAACAATATTACGCCCGCACAGCACATCACTCCCCTCCCTAAGGGGAGGGGCAAAGCCGCTTCAGCGGCTGGGGGAGGGGGCTCTGGGGATAGGGCTTCTATTACCCTCGTCAAAGTAGGCGGTGCCGTGGTCGAGGATCCGGCACAGCTCTCGCGTCTTCTCGAAGGCTTCAAGCAGATTGAGGGCGCGAAGATATTGGTTCACGGTGGCGGACGGCGTGCCACAAAAGTGGCAGCATCGCTCGGCATTGAGAGTCGGATGGTGAACGGCCGGCGCATCACTGACGCTGACATGCTTGAGGTTGTGACCATGGTCTACGGCGGACTGGTGAACAAGAACATCGTGGCACAACTCCAGTCGCTCGGCGTGAACGCCATCGGACTGACCGGTGCCGACATGGACGTGATCCGCTCCCACAAGCGTCCGCTCAAGGACGGCATCGACTTCGGATTCGTGGGCGATGTAGACCGTGTGGCAGCCGACCGACTGAAGACTCTCGTCGAAGCCGGACTCACTCCCGTCCTCGCCCCGCTGACCCACGACGGCAACGGCACCATGCTCAACACCAACGCCGACACCATTGCGTCCGAGACGGCACGCGCCCTCGCCTCGCTCTACGACGTTACGCTCGTCTACTGCTTTGAGAAGCCTGGCGTGCTCAGCAATCCCGACGATGACGCGAGTGTAATCCCCACCATCACACGCGCCGACTTCCAACGCCTCACAGCCGACGGCACAATCTCGGGCGGTATGCTGCCCAAGATTGAGAACGCGCTGGCTGCCGTGGAAGCGGGAGTGAAGAAAGTGGTGATAACAAAGGCTGATTGCTTGGGCATGACTGACTGCGGCACCACAATAACCGGGAGAGGGGGCGCCCCCGACAACAACCACTAATAACTGGGAGAGGGGGCGCCCACGCCCCCGACACGCAACCACTAATAACTGGGAGAGGGGGCGCCCACGCCCCCGACACGCAAACAATCATTTCTTGCTACGTCGGGGGCGAGGGCGCCCCCTCTCCCAGTTATTTTATTCCGTCTTTATGCTCTCCACCGGATTGCTCGTCGCCACGCGCCACAACCGTCGCAACCGCCACTGCCGCCACAGCCACGAACGCCACGGGGAACAGCCACCAGTATATCGGCGTGTGCTCGGCGAAGCTCTGCAGCCATTGCCTGCTGAGCCACCATCCCAGCGGAGCAGCAACCACATAAGCCACCACAAGCGGCACCATATATCTCATAGCGAACAACCTCACCACAGCCCCACGGAGCTGCCCATCACCTTGCGTATGGCAATCTCCTTGCGGCGGTACTCCGTCTCGAACATCGTGAGCGAGAAATGTCCGACTCGCGGAAGTCGCGGCCCTCGGCAATCTTCAGTCCCATAGTGCGCAGATAATTGTAGTCACACGGAATGACCTGCAGCGACATCTGTTTGTCGTCTCTGCCGCGTCCCCATCCCATGTAGGTGTCGCTCGCTCCTATAGCATTCCGCGCGAAGCCCACGACAGTAATTTCGTTATCGCCCAACATGAATGTCTTGCCCACAGCATTTGCCGTGCCGAACATCTTCTCTGCCGTGCTGCGGCTGACGATAACATTAGGCGCGCCCGATGTCCACTCCTTGCTGCTGCCATAAAGCAGCTTGCCGCAGAAGAACTCGATGCCCGGCTTGCTCAAGTTCACAATTGGCACTTTCATCTCGCGGCCGTTCACCTTTACGGTTGCATCGTCGATATATGGCGACACGTCCATTGCAGCCTCAACATGAGGCACATCCTTCAGCATCGTCACGAACGGGCGACCACTCCCCTCCCTAAGGGGAGGGGTGAGCCGTGTTGCGTCGGTAAGCCTTCTTGCCCGACTTGTCCAGGACGTAAATCCAGTTGCCGCCGGTTGCCTGGAAGAACGTGCCGCGTGTGACGGTGCTGATGGTCACATCGGCACTGTCTACAGTCATCGTGCTGGCGGTGGAGCCGAAGGCGAGCCACAAGAGCAGCACCACCAATAACGCGCCACCACCGATGTACCAAGCGTAGCGGCGCAGAAATGATTTCTTTTGTATTTGTCTGTCCATACCTTAACTGGGAGAGGGGGCGCCCTCGCCCCCGAAACACCAACTTTGCTCCCCCGAAACGACAACTTTACTCCCCCAGAACGACAACTTCCATCATCTTACATCGACCGTAGTAAGCACGTTGAACGACCGTAGTAAGCACGTTGAACGGTCGAGGTAAGCACGTTGAACGGTCGAGGTAAGACCTCAAACAAATACCATCCGCATAACATTTCATGCTCATTTAGATTATATCTGAGACTTGAATGTAAATCAATCGGACAATAACTGGGGCGAGGGGGAGTTGCCGGGGGCGGGGGCGCCCCCTCTCCCAGTAAAAAACCGCAAAATCACTTGCAAGCGTAACTAATTTTAGTTACATTTGTAGCATGACATACAACTACAACACGATAATAATCGTCGACGACAACCCCGCCGTGCTCACAGCCTTGAAGACAACTGGCTCGGGCATCGGACTGTCACTCGCCCGGCAAATGATGATGGCGCAGAACGGCGAACTGTGGCTTGCCGACACGCCCGTGACGGGATACCACACCACATTCGTGCTTGTGTTCTGTTAGGAGGTGTCGAGCTCCCGCTCGACACACAAGCCAATCAAGCATCCTTTGCGTTGTGTCGAGCAAGAGCTCGATACCCCCAATTTTGTTAAACGAAGTTAAAACAAGCGTTAGTCTGTAACAATCGCCCCCGACAAACGTCATTCAAATAGAGCACAGATGAAAAAGATAAGTTTTCGCAACGACATCCTGCCGATGAAGGACATCCTCTTCCGCCTCGCACTGCGCATCACGCTGAGCCGCGAGGAAGCCGAGGACATAGTGCAGGACACACTGATAAAGGTGTGGAACCGCCGCGACTCATGGGACACCATAGAGTCGATAGAAGCCTTCTCGCTCACCGTCTGCCGCAACATGGCACTCGACCGCGTGAGGCTGCACGAAAACCAGAACACATCGCTCGACTCTGACGACACAGCCGCGGGCACCGAAAGTCCCGACTCAGCCTCCAACCCCTACGAGCGCACAGTGCAGCGCGAGAAAGTGGAAATAGTGAGGACTCTCATCGACAACCTGCCCGAGAAGCAACGCAGTTGTATGCAGCTGCGCGACATCGAGGGCAAGACCTACAAGGAGATTGCCGCCGTACTCGGGATAACCGAGGACCAAGTGAAGGTGAACATCTTCCGCGCGCGGCAGACCATCAAACAACAATTCTTACAATACGACAATTATGGACTATAAATACATAAACCAGCTTTTAGACCGCTACTGGGAGGGCAAGACAACCCTTGAGGAGGAGCAGATTCTGCGCTCGTTCTTCAGCCAGATATGCGTGCCGGAGGAACTGGCAAAGTTCCGCCCATTGTTCGCCTACGAGCAGACCGAGCAGAAGACCGACCGCCTTGGCGACGACTTCGACGAGCGACTGATGTCCATGATCGACGAGCCTCAGCACGTGACAGCACAGCGCGTGCGCTTGAGCCAGCGTTTCGCCCCGCTGTTCAAGGCAGCTGCAATGGTGGCTATAGTGCTCACGCTGAGCCAGGCCGCACAGCTGTCGTTCCAAAGTGGCGAGAACACCAGCGTCCCGTCGGCATACACGCCGCGCACAACGGGCGGTGCCTCCGTGGCACTCAACGACTCGGCAAGCCACGACTCACTGCGCAACGGCAACATCGGTGCCACCGTGGTGCCGCAGATGAGCCAGAACGGGACAACAATACTCAAGTAGACAAATTTCTATGCTTTCTCAATAAAAATCATTTTTAGTTAAAACAAAAAAAAACTCGAAGCTGCGAAGCTTCAAGTTCTCTCAAATTTTTCATAACATACTAACGTTTGGCTGACCGCAGTGACCCGAAAGAGTCCTGCGGTCAGTTTTTTTCTGGGAGCGGGGGCGCCTCGCCCCCGACAGCATTTTACTGCGCCCTCGCCCCGACATACTCGCGTAAGGGGAGTAGTCTTCACTTCCGGGGGCGGGGGCGCCCCCTCTCCCAGTTATTCCCCCTCTCCCAGTTATTCATCCTCTCCCAGTTATTCTGAGTAGAGCAACTGCACCATCGTCTGGCCCACGGCCTTCAGCACGTTGGGGTCGATGTGCTCCATCGTGTCGTTGACGGTGTGCCATGTCGGTCCGAAGGAACTTTGCTGGCAGTCGGGATAGTAGGCAATGACATCTACGCAAGGTATGCCCGCCTTCTCGTTCACCGGCACGTGGTCGTCGGTTATCATGCCGCCGTCCTTCATCGGAAAGAACGAGCCGTAGCCAATCTGCGACGCCGTGCGCCATATCTTGTTCACGATTTCATTGGCATACTGCTTCGACACGCCCTCCTGGTAGAACTTGGCACCCTCGCCGCCTACCATGTCGAGAAGCACTCCATAGCGTGCCTCATAACCCTTCGGCAGGTGCTCAGCCCAATACTGCGCTCCGAGAGCCCACGTGTCGCCGTCGTTGGGCGCTGTAGCCCACTGCGGCGTGCCGTAGTCCTCGGCGTCGAAGCACACGAAGTCGACACCCACCTTCAGAGTGGAGTCGCTCTTCAGCGCGCGCGCCAGCTCCAGCATCACAGCCACGCCACTCGCTCCGTCGTTGGCAGCCATTACCGGCTTGCGCCAGTTGGTTGAGTCGGGGTCGTTGTCGGCCCATGGACGGCTGTCCCAGTGGGCGCAGAGCAGGATGCGCGTTGTCCGCTCGGGATGGAAGCGGGCAATGATGTTGCGGCTGCGGAGCTTGGTGCCGTCCCATCCGGCAAGCTCGGCGTCCTGAGTCTCAACCTTCATGCCATACTCGCGGAACTTCGACATAATCCAGTCGCCACACAGGTCGTGGGCTTTGGAGTTCATCGTGCGCTCGCCAAAGCTGCACTGCTTGGCGGCAAAGGCATAGGCAGAGTCCTGGTTGAACGTAGGGCCGACGAGAGCCACGGTGTCTGGCTCCGTTGCAGTCGACTTCGACGCGTTCTTGCACGACGCGCAGGAGCAGACAATTGCCACTATAGCCAATGCACTAAATAATGAGAATATTGATTTCTTCATAATACCTAATTCCTAACTCGTAATTCCAAATTCGTAACTCCTAATTCTTCTTCGCCTCATACGCCAGCGCGTACATGCGTATCTGCTTCACCATGGCGAGCAGACCATTGGAGCGTGTCGGCGAGAGGTGGTCCTTCAGTCCGATGCGGTCGATGAAATAGAGGTCGGCGTCGAGAATCTCACGCGGCGTGTGTCCGCTGAGCACCTGTATGAGCAGGGCGATGATGCCCTTTACGATGAGCGCGTCGCTGTCGGCGGTAAACACGAGCTTGCCGTCGTCGGTCATGTCGCACTGCACCCACACGCGGCTCTGGCAGCCGTCGATGAGGTTCTGTTCGGTCTTGTACTTCTCGTCGAGCGGCTCAAGGTCGCCTCCGAGATCGATTAGCAACTGGTATTTGTCCATCCAGTCGGTGAAGTCCTGAAACTGCTCAATGACTTCGTCTTGTGCTTCGTTGATTGTCATATCTTTTATTTCTCCACTTTCTCCAGTTTAAACAACTTGTCGCTCGGGCGTATCTTGCCCGGCACGCGGAACGACACGTGCTGCCCCTTGTGGGCAGTCTCCACGGGCTTGAGGTCGTAGCGTATCTCGTCCACGTCGACATACATCACGCCCGTTGTAGGACCCGTGATGAGCAGCTTGTCGCCCACGGAGAACTCTGCCGCCTCACACGTGAACTCAGCCACGCCGAGCTTCGAGAAGTACTTCACGCCGCGACCCACGTATATCTTCTTTTCGGTGGCGTTGGAGCCGTAATTGCTGTTCCACTCGCCGAGGGTCTGTCCCTGGTAGTAGCCGTCCCAGAAGCCGCGGTTGAAGACGGTGGCGAGACGCTCGTCCCAGGCATCCTTCTTCTCCTCGGTGAACGTTCCGTCGAGCACCGACTGTATGGCTTCCTTGTAGCACTTCACCACATTATACACATACTCGGCACCACGCGCACGGCCTTCAATCTTGAACACGCGCACGCCGCTCTTCATCATGCGGTCGATGAAGCGCACGGTCTTCAGATCCTTGGGCGACATGATGTACTTGTTGTCAATCTCAAGCTGCGTGCCCGTCTCGTTGTCGGTCACGGTGTAGGAGCGGCGGCATATCTGCATGCACTCGCCACGGTTGGCAGAGCGCCCGGTGTTCATAAGGCTCATGTAGCACTTGCCGCTCACAGCCATGCACAGCGCGCCGTGGCAGAACATCTCGATGCGCACAAGCTCACCCTTCGGGCCGCGTATCTGCTGCTTCTCAATCTGCTCGTGGATGTAAGCCACCTGGTCCATGTTCAACTCGCGCGCCAGCACCACCACGTCGGCAAACTGGGCGTAGAACTTCAGCGCCTCGGCGTTGCTGATGTTGAGCTGGGTAGAGAGGTGCACCTCAACGCCCACCTTGCGGCAGTAGGTCATCACAGCCACGTCGGAGGCTATGACGGCAGAGATGTGGGCCTCGTGGGCGGCGTCGATGATCTGGTGCATCAGCTCCACGTCCTCGTCGTAGATGATGGTGTTCACCGTCAGATAGCTCTTCATGCCGTGCTCGGCGCAGGTGGCGGCAATCTCGCGCAGGTCATCGATGGTGAAGTGGTTGGCTGAGTGGGAGCGCATGTTGAGCTGCTCCACGCCGAAGTAGATGCTGTCGGCACCAGCCTGTATGGCTGCCTGCAGGCTCTCGCGGGAGCCAACGGGTGCCATTATCTCGTAATCTCTTATTGTTGTATTGTTCATAATGTGCAAAATTACTTATTTTAAGGCTAAAAACCACAAAAATAAATATAAAATAGCTATCTTTGCACTTATTATAAACACCTAAAAGACTATACTGATATGGAAAAGACATTAATTCTTTTGAAACCGTGTACAGTTCAGCGCCGTCTCATCGGCGAAGTGATCAACCGCCTTGAGCGCAAGGGCCTGCGCATCGTGGGCATGAAGATGATGCAGCTCGACGACAAGATCCTGAACGAGCACTACGCCCATCTCGTCGACCGCCCGTTCTTCCCGTGGCTCACCGCCTCGATGAAGTCGGCACCGGTAGTGGCAATGTGCGTTGAGGGCAACAGCGCCGTGACAGTGGTGCGCAACATCGTGGGCGCGACGAACGGACGCAAGGCGGCTCCCGGCACAATACGAGGCGACTACTCCATGAGCGGACAGGAGAACATCATCCACGCTTCCGACTCTGTGGAAACAGCCGAGATAGAGATGAAGAGGTTCTTCCGCGAGGGCGAGATTTTCGACTATCCCGACCCGCTGCACGACTTCCTCTACGCTCCCGACGGAGACTAAGAAAAAACAAACAACATACAATGGAAAAAGTAATCATCAGCAGTTATCACGAGTTTGCCGCACTGCTCGGCAAGAACATCGGAGTGTCCGACTATCTGGAGATTCCGCAGGAGCGCATCAACCAGTTTGCCGACGCCACTCTCGACCACCAGTGGATTCACGTCGACCCGGAGCGCGCAGCCGTTGAAAGCCCGTTCAAGTCGACCATCGCACACGGCTACCTGACACTCTCCCTGCTGCCGTATCTTTGGAACCAGATCATCGAGGTGAAGAACCTCAAGATGATGGTGAACTACGGCATGGACAAGATGAAGTTCGGACAGGCAGTGAAGTCGGGCGAGCACATCCGCCTCGTTGCCGACCTCTACGCCATCGAGAACCTGCGCGGCATCGCAAAAGTACAGATCAAGTTTGCCATCGAAATCAAGGAGTCGCCCAAAAAGGCACTCACCGGCATCGCAACATTCCTCTATTACTTCGAGTAATGGTACAGGGGCTTACAACACCAACAAATGTGGTGTTGTAAGCCTTTTTACTAAGACGGTATGCCAAAACCACCAAGTTTTTAAAGGGAATAAATGATTGACATATCATTTCTTTTTTTTACATTTTAACACAAAAACCTATAAATACCACCAAAATTTCAAAAGAACAAAAAAAATATATACATTTTCATTTGTCCACATCAATAGAAATATGTATTTTTGCAAAAAATAGCTTTAAACCAATATACAATGAAACAAATATATGTTCTACTACTATTGGCTTTTATGTCATTTGGATTTTTGAGTTGTGGCAATGGGAAAAACAAAAAAGTTTCCAAAGAAATTATATGCCATAACAATTCTATTTCGAGTTTACAGAAGAAATTCTCTTTTGGCACGGTATCTAAAAAAGAACGTGATACGGTAAATTATCATTTCACCATAGAAAATACGAGCGACTCAGAATTAACAATAGATAAAATAGATATTTCTTGTGGGTGCATACATGTTATTGCATTTCCTAAACAAATACGTGCACACGAGAGAGGGGATATAAGTGGATTTGTTGATTTAAGTAAACAATTAGGACATTTGAGTAAATCTCTATTTGTTAATTATGGCAATGATAAAGTCCTTTTATTAAGGATTGTAGGAGATGTCACCAATTGACCTTACCTATATGAAGCAGTTTTTTATTACAAAAAAAATAGAAACTACTATAGCCAAATTAATTGGCATCGTATTTTTAATGTCGGGATTTGTAAAAGGTCTTGACATGCCTTCTACGGCATTAAAAATCAGGGAATATTTTAATGCAGTTGGTTATAGCTTGCCATACTTTGTTAGTGATATCTTATCTGTGAGTTTAGTCGCAATAGAATTACTATTAGGAACAGCATTTTTATTGAGATTCTATAACAGAATAATATTATGGCTCACTGCGACCGTCATCGTTTTATTTCTGTTTTTAACATGCATCACTGCCTTAACAAACCAATTGACCGACTGTGGATGTTTTGGCTCAATCCTTCAAATACCTCTATGGGCAACCATACTAAAAAACATTATATTGACACTCTTTGTTGCCATTCTTATATTTGATGCAAATAGAAAAGGCATTCAAACAAGGTACTGCAGAGCAACAATTGTCTCTGCATTGTCTTGGATTATATTTTTCTGTGCCATAAACTTTGCCGGACAGCCATTATTTGGAAATAATATTCTTATAAAAGGACAGAATTTATTTGCATTTGATGATACAGGCTTATTAGATATAGAATTTGTAAATAATTGTCTTAAGACACCCATGCCTAATAATGATGCATTAATTGACAAATATTCAATGCAAAAGAATTTAATTATAGGCATAATATCAGACCTTAAAGAGGTCAATAATAATTCCATTGGAAAATTTTGCGATAAGCTTAAGCGTATTGACGGAAATGGAAAAAGAATTTTACTGACCAGTACACCATTAAATCTGATAGATACAAAAAGCGACAAAATCCTTATTGGGATATGCGATTCAAAAACATTAGAAAAAATATTGCCATCAGGCATTGGTGTTATATTATTGAATGATGGCATAATTTCCAGTATATGGCAGCAACATGTAAGCAAAATAAATCAGATGCCAAAAGATATAAATTCATTGAGATCTTTATATTCTGTTTCAAGGTTAATTACTGGCATACTTTTTTGGATAATATCATTCTTTATATGCATAAATATAAGAAGTATTATATCGTGGAACCGAAAAACGAAAAAAGAGTAGGATTTATTGTTTAAAGTTCATCATTATGAGTAAGTTTAAAAGTAAAAAATTTTTCGTATGTTTAGCTTTAGTATGCATGGCATTGTGTATGTCCTGTTCAGATGGAGTTGAAGAGACGGTATATAGCTGCAATAAAGAAACGAATGCATGGGTTAAATCACATATTCCCGAAATTCGGAAGATGAATCGGAAGGCATGGCTAAAATCTGATGCTACAAAAAGTCGCGCAATCTATATTGCATTTACGCCAGAACAAAAAAATACAATTTTGGCGTGACAAATTAAAGGAATTATCTTCCCTCAACTTTACAACAAAAGAGATTATGCATATAGCTAAAATCGGAACATTCATTACAGAACATTTGGATTTCTTTTATACCCAAGAACTTTCAGATGACCAATTAGACATATTAGACATGTGGATATATAAATGGGGAGCTGAAGCCCAAGAGAAATTTGGTTGGTCTAAAGAATTATGTATGGCTATTGTTGGAACCAGTCAATCTGTTTTAGATAAAACTGGAGCTGTTGCTCCTCTAAATAATACAGGAACAACTGTTGTTATAAAAGATCCCAATAAAAAACCTGCCTGTGGATGTAATGTAAAATATGATTACTGCGGGATTACACTATCTGGGTTGTGCGTAGAAACAAAATGTGAAGAAACCCGTTCTGGATGTGGAAATCTATTATTAAATGCCTGTAATGGAGAATGTGATGCATTTCTTTAACATCTAAACTCATTTCAATTATGAAAACTAACATTAAGCCGATTGCAACAATACTTGTTATTTCTGCACTACTGTCACTTGTAGTTTGTCCGCTTAATGCGGTAAACTCACTTTCGTTTGTTGTGCTCGCAAGATCATTATGCTACTTCGCATTTACATGGTATATGCTGAACAGAAACGAGAAGGAGAACAAAATCAATACTGCAACCATAGTACTGGCAATATGCGTAGGCAGCATATTACTGGAAGTGCCGGTGCGTTTGATGGATTTCAGAGAGACACTGACCTCTATCCCAATACCCGTTGGTGAATGTATAGCCATTGTCCTGGCTAGATATTGTTATAAAGAGAAGAGACCCGTTGTTTATGCCCTCACAATAATTGTTGTTTTGCTGCTGTGCATATTTGGAGTAAACACATGGGATGCCTTCTGCAGCAGATAATATGCAAGAACGACAGTAAACCTAAAATGAGGGTACGCAGAAACGTTTTGCCGTACCCTCATTCTTTTTATATAATCCATCCTTTTTTCTCGCATAAATTCCGTAACTTTGCACTAAAGACTTACACGCGAAAAATGGACATACAGGAATTCAACAATACAAAATGGAGCCGCAATATAATACTGGTCGACGGCGACTACGTCGACTCGGTGGCTTTCAACCTAATCGTGAATTTTGAGCGGATGCTCGGGCGACGCATAACCAAGGCCGACACCGCACGCTGGATTGACTGCATAGCGCTCGACGGCGGTATGCGCGAGGGGCGCGACTCCGACGGCGAGACGCAGGTGATATTCATCCACTCGAAGGACAAGACACAACTGGAGAATTTCAACCCCGGATCCTATGAGCACGAGCTCAACGCCAAGGCATTCAAGGACAATCTCGGCGAGTTCATCATCAGCTCCTATCCAGTGGAGGAGGTGGTGAAGCACGACGACTTCTTTCTCGACATACTCAAGACTGTGGTCAACCACAAGGACGTGCACCGCGTGATGGCTGTGCCAAACGCCGAACACGCGCCGCTCTGGGATGCACTGCGCCACGCACTGCGCGACATCGACGACGAGGAGAAACGCGTAACGCTCTTCGCCATGCAGCCGCTCGAAGGCGGCAACTTCAAGCAGGAAATACTCGGCTACTCGCTCATGAGCGCGCTGGGAATTAAGGGAAGCGAGCTGTAAAAGGCTTAGAATAATTTTTAACAACTATATCACCAAAAACAACTACAATGGGAAAAGTATTAATGATCGGCGCCGGTGGCGTCGCTACCGTTGCAGCGTTCAAGATTGCACAGAACGCTGACGTTTTCACCGACTTTATGATTGCAAGCCGCACCAAGTCGAAGTGCGACCGCATTGTCAAGGCCATCGGCAATCCCAACATCAAGACCGCACAGGTTGACGCCGACGACGTGGAGCAGCTCAAGGCGCTCTTCAACGACTACAAACCAGAGCTGGTCATCAATCTCGCCCTGCCCTACCAGGACCTCACCATCATGGAGGCGTGCCTCGCCTGCGGATGCTCATACCTCGACACCGCCAACTACGAGCCTAAGGACGAGGCTCACTTCGAGTACTCTTGGCAGTGGGCTTACAAGAAGCGCTTCGAGGACGCAGGACTCACAGCCACTCTCGGCTGCGGATTCGACCCGGGCGTGACAAGCATTTTCACCGCCTACGCCGCAAAGCACCACTTCGACGAGATTCAGTATCTCGACATCGTCGACTGCAACGCCGGCAACCACCACAAGGCTTTCGCAACCAACTTCAACCCCGAGATCAACATCCGCGAAATCACGCAGAAGGGTCTATACTGGGAAGACGGAAAGTGGATTGAGACTGAACCGCTCGAAATACACAAGCCGCTCACCCACCCGGAGATTGGCCCGAAGGAGAGCTACCTGCTCCACCACGAGGAGATTGAGTCGCTCGTCAAGAACTACCCCACCATCAAGCGCGCCCGCTTCTGGATGACCTTCGGCAAGCAGTATCTCACATATCTCGACTGCATACAGAACCTCGGCATGTCGCGCATCGACGAGATTACCTACGAGGCTCCGCTCGCCGATGACCCGTCGAAGAAGGTGAAGGTGAACATCGTGCCGCTGCAGTTCCTCAAGGCCGTGCTGCCCAACCCGCAGGACCTCGGTCAGAACTACGACGGACAGACCTCCATCGGATGCCGCATACGCGGACTCAAGGACGGCAAGGAAAAGACCTACTACATCTACAACAACTGCTCTCACGAGGCTGCCTACAAGGAGACTGGTATGCAGGGCGTGAGCTACACAACCGGCGTGCCTGCCATGATTGGCGCAATGATGTTCTTCAAGGGTCTGTGGCGCAAGCCGGGCGTATGGAACGTGGAGGAGTTCGACCCGGATCCGTTCATGGAGCAGCTCAACAAGCAGGGTCTGCCGTGGCATGAGGTGTTCGGAGGTGACTTGGAGCTGTAATTCGTAACTCGTAATTCGTAATTAAAAAAGAATATGGCAAAAACAGAAGAAGAATTGACACTCGAACGCGAGGGCAAGCTCAAGGCCCTCCAAGCAACTATATCAGGCATTGACAAGAACTTCGGCAAAGGCTCAATCATGCGACTCGGCGACGAGAAGATTGAGAATGTCGAGGTGATTCCTACCGGCAGTATAGGTCTTGACGCCGCTCTCGGCGTAGGCGGCTACCCGAAAGGACGTATCATAGAGATTTACGGTCCGGAGTCGTCGGGCAAGACCACTCTCGCCATCCACGCCATCGCCGAGTCGCAGAAGCGTGGCGGCATCGCTGCCTTCATCGACGCAGAGCACGCTTTCGACCGTTTCTACGCCGCCAAGCTCGGTGTGGATGTCGACAACCTGTGGATTTCACAGCCCGACAACGGCGAGCAGGCTCTTGAGATTGCCGACCAGCTCATCCGCTCGTCTGCCATTGACATCATCGTAATCGACTCCGTGGCGGCGCTCACACCGAAGGCTGAGATTGAGGGCGACATGGGCGACAACAAGGTGGGCCTGCAGGCACGACTCATGTCGCAGGCTCTGCGCAAGCTCACGTCAACCATCGCCAAGACCAACACCACGTGTATCTTCATCAACCAGTTGCGCGAGAAGATTGGCGTGATGTTCGGCAACCCCGAGACAACAACGGGCGGCAACGCCCTGAAGTTCTACGCTTCGGTGCGTCTCGACATCCGCAAGGTGACGGGCATCAAGGACGGCGACCAGATTATCGGCAACCAGGTGCGCGTTAAGGTAATCAAGAACAAGGTGGCTCCTCCTTTCCGCAAGACGGAGTTTGAGATTACATTCGGTGAGGGCATTTCCAAGGTCGGCGAAATCGTTGACCTCGGCGTTGAATACGGCATCATCCAGAAGTCCGGCTCATGGTATTCATACAATGGATCCAAGCTTGCCCAGGGACGCGACGCCACAAAGTCGCTCCTCAAGGACAACCCCGAGCTGATGGACGAGCTTGAAGGCCTCATCAAGCAGGCCATAGCCGACCACCGCGAACAATAAAAAAACTGGGAGAGGGGGCGCCCCGCCCCCGACATTGCAAGAATTAATCATTTGCGTGTCGGGGGCGAGAGCACCCCCTCTCCCAGTTAGAACGCCCGTTCGACGCGCGTTTTGAGTCCTTTTATTTTAGCTCCAGCCGCTTTCTTTATCACCCCGTTCTCCACGCCGTTCCTCACGGCAACATAGGCGTAGCGCTCATACACATCGATGCGGCCGATGTCGGAGCCAGCCAGTCCACATGTCTTGCACAGGAAGCCGAGGATGTCGCCTTTCGACACCTTGTCTTTCTTGCCCTTGCCTATATAGAGCGTCACCATGCGCGGCACGGGCACGCTGCCGCCCGTCTGCGGCACGTCGAAGTTTTCGGTCTTTTCCTTCACATATTCCGGCAGAGTCTCTTCCGGACCGATTATCATGAACGCGCGACCCGTCGCCTCCCAGCGTCCGGTTCTGCCTACACGGTGGATATACTCATCCTCACCCACTGGCAGATTGTAGTGTATCACGTTGTTCACCTCTGGAATGTCGAGTCCGCGCGCGGCGAGGTCGGTTCCAACAAGCACGTTCACCGACTGGTTGGCAAAGCGGTAGACAGCCTCCTCGCGCTGGCGCTGGTCAAGGCCTCCGTGCAGACTGCTCACGGCAAAGCCGGCGTCGGTCAGATACTTGCTGACGCGCTCCACGCCGTCGCGGTAGTTGAGGAATACGATGGACTGCTCATCGCCGAAGGCGCGGAGCATACGCTCAAGAGTCTGTATCTTGTCCTTCTCGGGCGACTTCACGGTGTACAGTCCGATGCGGTCGGGAGTCTGCTCGTCATCGGTGCGGTAGTCGATGCGCTCGGTGCGCCCCATACGCACAAACGATGGCATCTCCTCGGCATCCGTTGCCGACAGCAACAGGCGGCGCTCCACGTTGGGCAGGCTCTCCACAGCCTTCTGCATCTCGGCACGGAAACCCATGCGCAGACACTTGTCGAACTCGTCAATCACGAGCCAGCGCACACTGTCAGTAGAGAAGTTGAGCTTGTCGATATGGTCGTTGAGTCGGCCCGGCGTGCAGAACACAATCTGCGGACGCGTGCGCATGATGGTGCGG
>JBNMLZ010000006.1:0-46538 GCA_050875085.1 Prevotella sp.
AGTTATGTTCCACGAAAGAACAATGCTGTAGATTGTGTCAATATCTTGTTGGATATTTATATCTTTTTGCTAACTTTGCAAAAAGCTCCCTTTTTTCATTATGCCAACAGAATTATCCCTTTTCCCCGAACTCGACACCCCCACCCCGTCACACCATTACGACCTCAACCCATTGTTTGAGCGTCTTGCCAAGTCAACGTTCCGCAGTGGCTTTTATCTCAATGCCAAGGACCGCGCCATCATCGCCGACAAGGGCATCGACACAATACGCCTGCACGCACGTCAGATAATAGCGCGCCGCCTTGCGCCTGCCGTCATTCCCAACGACGGACGCCAGACACCCATGCGACACGGCACGTCACCCGTGTTCATCGCCCAGCACGCCACTGGCTGTTGCTGCCGTGGCTGCTTTGAGAAGTGGCACGGCATACCACGGGGCAGGGCGCTCACTGCCGACGAACAGGACTATGCCGTGGCGGTGGTGATGGAGTGGATAATAAGAAGGATGTAGAAATGGGGGTACGCTGCCTATATTTCTGGCTATATTTTACAAAAACATAAAAAACACCGCCAATATTTTGCGAGCCTTCGGCTTTGGCAAAAAGTGAAAGTCAGCCCTTACGAGAGCAAGCTCTCGACAGACTGACTTTCACTTTTTGCCAGTGGTGCGATGCACCACCGCAAAATATTGACGGCGATAAACATAAAAAACCGTGGCACAAAACTTACGACATTAATTACCACAAAATTTCCAATCTTTATTTGTCACCAATTTCCAATCTTTATTTGCCCAATTTCCAATCTTTATTTGTCACTAATTTTCAATCTTTATTTGCCCATTTTTCAATCTTTATTTGCCCATTTTTCAATCTTTATTTGTCCAATTTTCAATCTTTATTTGTCACCCAACTTTTTCATTATGGTTTTTTATGTTGATTGCCCGATTGGGGGCAAAGTGTTGCTTTGCAACACCAAAATAAAGGATGGCGGCAGGTTGTCGAGAGCTTGCTCTCGTAAGACCTGTCGTCATCCTTTATTTTGAAACCCTCAGGGTTTTGCCCCCAATCGGGTGTTTTTTATGTTTTTGTCTAAACCTAAGAAGTCTAAACCTAAGAAGTCTAAACCTAAGAAGCCTAAATTCGTCGCGACACTGCCACATATCCCGCAATGCTGAGTGTCGTCAGCATTTCCGAAAGTCCGAGTGCGAGCCATATTCCCTTGTCGCCAGCCACCATCGGCAGCAGCACGAAGCTCGGCACGAGGAACACCACACCTCGCAGCAATGCGAACGTCATTGCCGGGCGCACGCGCTCCACGCTCTGGAAATAGCCTATGCATGTCAGGTTTACGATGAAGAACACGAAGGCGGTGGCTATATACGGAAATCCCTCCACTGCCAACGGGAAGGCTGCCTCCTTGCTGCTTACGAACAGCGCCACAAGCTGTGTTGGGAACCATATGAACGCCGTGCTCACCACCAATCCGCACGCCACTGCCGTCACGAGTGCCACGCGCAGTGTCTTGCTGACGCGCCGCTGGTCGCCAGCTCCGTAGTTGAAGCTCACGATGGGTTGTGCCGACTGTGCCACGGCATTGCCTATCATGAACACGAATGGCGTGTAGTAGCACGCTATGCCGAAGGCGCCTATGCCTGCATCGCCAAGGTAGCTGCCGAACACGTAGTTGCCCACAAGCGCCAATACCGCCATGGTGCTCTCGCCCATGAGGGCCGACAGTCCGATGGTGCACTGGTAGCCGATGTTGCGCAGTGAGTACTTCAGGCTGCGGCGGCTCCACTTCAGCCGTATCAGGCGCAACTGCTTGGCGGCGAAGAACATATACCACAGGGCTATCAGTCCGCCAATAAGCATACTGAGCGTTGATGCCACGGCTGCGCCCATGAGTCCCCAACCGAAGACGACAATCATCAGCCAGTCGAGCACGATGTTGGCGAGTGCCGCCACAACGTTGCACCACATCGCCAGCCGCGGACTGCCGTCAAGACGGATCACGAACAGCAGCAGCGCCTCCCACACGCCGAACAGCTCGCCGGGCAGGAAGCCTATCATATACTCCCTGACCATGGGCAGCAACTCTTCCGACGAGCCGAGCAGCCTGCCCGTGGCTGACGGGAAGAGCATCATCGGGATGATGAGTGCGAGTATGGCGAAGGTGGCAAACAGCATTGCCTGCGTCACGTTGATGCGCGCCGCCTTGAGTTTCTGCTGCGCCATGTGTATTGACGCCACTACGGAGCATCCGGCTCCCATCATCAGTCCCAGTCCTGTGGCAACCATGAATATGGGCACACAGATGTTTATCGCCGCTATGCCGTCGGCTCCCACGGCGTGGCCCACGAAGATGCCGTCGATGGCTGTCATTGCCGACATGCTGAGCATGCCCATGAGGGTGGGTATGAAGTAGCGGGCGAACAGACGGGGGATGTTCAACTGTGCGAGGTCGATAGAGTCTTTTGTGAGTTTTGCTTCCATATTTTTGTGTTATCTTGAAAAATACATTAGATTTTTAAACAAAGTTACTCATTTTTATCCGTTTCTATATTATATAAGCGTAACTTTGTAAGCCAAACGGGGATTTTGAGGGGGCGAAGTGGACAAAACACACCCTTATGATGCTTGACATGCTTGACTTGTTTGACATGCTTGACTTGTTTGACAAAAACATAAAAAACACCCGGTTGTGGGCAAAACCCTACGGGTTTCAATAGAAGCCTTGACAAATGGGCTTACGAGAGCAAGCTCTCGACACCCATTTGCCAAGACTCCTATTGGTGCTGCAAAGCAGCACTTTGCCCACAACCGGGCGATAAACATAAAAAACCGTGGCGCAAATGGGGTGAGCGAAATCGTCACCATCCGTGGCGGAGGTCTCCGGCCTCCGCAGCAACAATTATATCAAATAATTAGAGGCAAATAATAATTATATCAAATAATTAGAGGCAAATAATAATTATATCAAATAATTAAAGACAAATAATAATTATATCAAATAATTAAAGACAAATAATAATTATATCAAATAATTAAAGACAAATAATAATTATCTCAAATAATTAGAGACAAATAATTAGAGGCAAATAATTAGAGGTAAATGTATTAGTAATCTTTGCTTGCTGCGGAGGCCGGAGACCTCCGCCACGGATAAAGTAACAATTTCGCGTTCTCTCATTTGTGCCACGGTTTTTTATGTTTATCGCCGACAATATTTTGCGGTGGTGCATGGCACCACTGTCAAAAAGGGAAAGATTGACTGTCGAGAGCTTGCTCTCGTAAGGGCAATCTTTTCCTTTTTGACAAAGCCGAAGGCTCGCAAAATATTGGCGGTGTTTTTTATGTTTTTGTAAAATATTCTGCAATAATCCGCCAAATATCCAGCAATAATCCGTCAAAGCCCCGACAAAAAAAATCGCCATAAGGGGGTTAGGTATTTTCCCCTTGAATTGTTCTTTATATAAAACAACCGACAAAACGAATGATTACATCAGAAGAAATCGAACAGCTTTACCGCTTGCACTACCGGCGGATGTACATCGTGGCGCGCACACTGCTCAGCGACGACGCCGAGAGCGCAGATGTTGTCAACGACGTGTTTGCCGACATTCTCGCCGGGAAAGCCATTGTACCGCAAGGATGCAGCGACGGCTGGTGGGTGGTGACGGTGCGCAACCGCTGCCTTACAATATTGAGACAGCGCACGGTGCGCCAGCGCATAGAGTCGCAACTGTCGCTCGACACCGACATCGACACCACACAGACCGAGAGCCAGATATTGAGCCGCATCGACCGCGAGCTCGACCACCTCGACCAGGTGAACGCCTTCATCAACTCCAGTCTCACCCCACAGACGCGCCGCATACTGCTCATGCACTACCGCGAACACAAGAAGTACCGCGAGATTGCCGCCGAGCTCGACATCTCGGAGACGGCTGTCTACAAGCATCTCGCCAAGGCGATAAGGCAACTGAAGGAACAATTCAAGCAATAAGCGGCACCGCCGCACAACCACACAAACATAAATACCTACACAACATGAACAAGGAAGAACTTATTATCGACCTGATAGCCCATCCCGAGCGCTACTCTGACTCACAGATGCAGCAAATTCTAAGCGACGACGAGTGTCTCGCCGCCTACACCGCCATGCTCGAAGCACGCATGGCCATCGACAAGAACACCGCCGACAACATCGACACCGACGCCGCCTGGCAGAACTTTGCCACCCAACACTCCGCCCTCCTCTCCTCACACCGGAACGGCGGACTCCCGTCCGCCGACACCTCCACTCGGAACGGCGGACTCCCGTCCGCCGACATCCCCACCCGGAACGGCGGACTCCCGTCCGCCGCCCCTAAGTGGCGCCACATTGCCGCCATTTTCATTGGTGCCATCGCCCTGTCCGGCATCGCCTTCGCCGCCATCCACACCCTCACCTCCAACCGCCCCACCCAGCCTACCGTCCAAGCTGACATACGCCCCACACAGCAATCCGCTGCCACCGCTTCTACCGACACCACCCGCACCTCCACCAAGCAGGATGCGCCAGCCGAAAAGAAGCCGGTATTCCAAAAGACCTTCGAGAACGTCAACCTCGCCGACATGCTCCACGAGATTGCCGCCTACTACGGCATGACCGTCGAGTTCCGCAACCCGTCAGCACGCTCACTGCGCTACTACTACGAGTGGAACAGCGCCACCGACGCAAGCTCCGTAATCGACGAGCTCAACCAATCCGAACAAGTAGCAATAACAATCGAAGGCAAAAAAATCATCGTCGAATAACTGGGAGCGGGGGCGCCCTCGCCCCCGACACACCAATCATAGCAACATATTTTATTCCTGAGGGTTACCGGGGGCGAGGGCGCCCCCTCTCCCAGTTACAAGCCCCCTCTCCCAGTTATTGCCTCCAGTCATAATAAAGAAAAAAAACAATGAACAGAAACATAAATACGTGGATGTGCATCCTCACCCTGCTGCTCCTCCTCACCCTGCCCGCACCCGCGCAACACATCACGCGCAACTACCGCAACCGCTCCCTCTCCGACGTGCTCATCGATCTCGGCAAGACGACCCACCGCTACAAGCTGAGCTTCATCTACAACGAGCTGGAAGACTTCACCGTCAGCAAGCAGATAACGGCATCCTCCGTGCCCGAGGCTATAAAGACAGCCATCGGACTCTACCCCATCCGCATGACCGTCGGCGACAGCCTCATCTTCGTGGAGTGCACGCAGAAGGAGGCCACGCGCATGATTGGCCGCGTGGTGGACGACAGCCGACAGCCTGTTGCCTACGCCAACGTCACGCTGCTCTCCACCAAGGACTCGGCGTTCATCAACGGCGGCGTGAGCAACGAGAACGGCAACTTCGTCATTCCGTGCGCCCAGGGCGACGTTATCATGAAGGTGACGAGCGTTGGCTACCAAACCTTGACGCGCCGCACGCGCGTCGGCAACATCGGCACCGTGAAGCTCACTGCCGAGAAGTACTTCCTCAAAGGCGTCACCGTCAAGTCGCAACTCCCCAAGACAGTCATGCGCGGCGAGGGCATGACCACATTCGTTGCCGGCAGCGTGCTTGAGAAGACCTCCGACATGGAGCAGCTTCTCGACCGCATCCCTACCGTGTCTGCCAAGGAAGGCTCCATCGAGGTGTTCGGCCGCGGCACACCGCTCATCTACATCAACAACCACCAGCGCAGCGCTTCCGACCTGCAGCAGCTCAACCCGTCGGACGTGAAGAGCGTTGAGGTGATCAGAAACCCCGGAGCGCGCTACCCTGCCTCGACGACGAGCGTGCTGCGCATCACCACTAAGAAACCCGTCGGCGAGGGCTTCGGCTTCGACTCGCGCACGCAGATAAAGACGAGCGACAAGGGACACTGGTCGGAGATCGAGCGACTCAACCTCTCCTACCGCACAAGCCGGCTTGAGCTGAAGGCGTTCCTCTATGGTGCCCTCTCCCACTACGACCAGAGCGACAAGACGATGCTACAGACCACATACACGCAGGATGCCGTGTGGCGACAGAAGAGCTTCATCACCAACGAGTTCAAAGAGACAAACCCGATGGCCCTATTCAGCGCAAGCTACCAGATTGACAACGACAACTCCATCGGAGCGCGCGTGTCCTACGACCGCTACGCCCAACAGGACTGCGACTACTCACTCAATGCCGACACGTGGCGCGGCAACGAGCTGGCCGACCACTCGTTCGCCAAGAGCTTCTCGCCGTCGCAATCTACCGCCGTGGCGTCAAACACCTACTACGAGGGAAAAATCGGCAAGGTGGGCATCGACTTCAACACCGACTGGTACTGGTATCGCGGCACCGACAAGGACTTTACTGATGAGCAGTTTGTCGACTATACAGAGAGCGCCAATGAGGAACAGCGCAATGTCGATACCTACCGACTGACCTACAACTCACTCGTTGCCTCGAAACTGGTGCTCACCGCGCCACTTGCCAAGGGTGAGCTGTCGTTCGGCGGCGAATATTCCACGTCGTCGCGCCACGCCACCTACAACGTGCTGCCCAAGGACATCATCGACAACGAGAAGGCGCGCATCCGCGAGAACATGGCATCGGCCTACATCGACTACAGCCGCCAGCTTGGAAAGCTTTATGTGCAGGCAGGCTTGCGCTATGAGTATGTCGACTTCAACTACTTCGACCACGGCGTGCGCGTCGGCGAGCAGTGCCGCACGTTCAGCAACCTCTTCCCGTCGCTTGCCATGTCTATGCCGGTCGGCAAGGTGCAGATGCAGCTCGGCTACGCCAACGACATCTCGCGCCCAGCCTACTCCAGCCTGCGCAGTGGCGTGCAGTATGACAACCGCTACACCTACGAGGCTGGCAACCCACTCCTGCTGCCATGCCTGAGCCACAACATCAACTACAACCTGTCGTGGAAGTGGCTCACGTTCGTAGCGTCGTTCTCGCACACCAAGGACGAGATGTGCCAGCTCATGCAGACCTACCGCGACGACCCGCGCATGTCGCTCATGCGATGGGAGAACATGCCGTCGTACAACTCTGTGCAGACGGCTCTGTCGGTGGCTCCTACAATTGACTTCTGGTCGCCACAGATTGAGGTGGGCGTTTACAAGCAGTGGTACAAGATGCCTATCGTGGGCGGCGGACAGCTGCGCCGGCCATTGGCAACATTCAAGTTCAGCAACACGTTCGACACCAAGCTTGCCACCTTCTCGCTCATGATGCGTGCCTCTACAGAGGGCGACAGCGGCAACCAGCGTGTGCGCCAAGGCAGCTTCTCAACCGACGCTTCCATCTACCGCCAGTTGCTCAACCGCCAACTCACCCTGCAACTCTACGTGAGCGACATCTTCCACACCGGTACGTCGCACTCAACCTACTACTCCGGCGCGATGCGCTCCACCGCCTTCGACTTCGAGGCGCAGACAATCGTAATGCTCAACGTCCGCTACGCATTCAACGTGGGACGCAACAAGTATCGCGGAACAGGAGCAGGACAGTCACAACGCAACCGCATGTAACTGGGATAGGGGGCGCCCTCGCCCCCGGCATAACTGGGATATGGGGCGCCCCGTCCCCGGCTTAACTGGGATAGGGGGCGCCCCGCCCCCGGCTTAACTGGGATAGGGGGCGCCCCGCCCCCGGCTTAACTGGGATAGGGGGCGCCCCGCCCCCGGCTTCAATAATTGTTAGTTGTGCCGGGGGCGAGGGCGCCCCCTCTCCCAGTTATTTTGGCTCCTTTTGCTGCTCAAAACGATAACTTTTGATGTCTTACCTCGACCGAAGTAAGCACGTTGAACGGTCGAAGTAAGCACGTTGAACGACCGAGGTAAGCACGTTGAACGACCGAAGTAAACCAACCGACAAGCAACAATTGAACAACCGACAAGCAACCGCCAGACAACAATCCAGCAATCATTGAACAACTCTCCAGCATTGTTGTTTTTTTTGCTCGTACCAATAAAATTCCGTAATTTTGCATTTGCAAAAATACGAACAACAATATGACTCTCCCTTCAGAATTCGAAACATACACACGCTCACTCCTTGGCGACGCACTCTACGACCGACTCCGCGCCGGACTGGAGTCTACCGCAGCCCCCACGAGCATACGCCTCAACCCGTTCAAGACCAACACTGACGTGGCTGACGAACTGCTTGACTCGCCCGTGCCGTGGTGTCCCGCAACGGGACGCTACCTCAAGGAGCGGCCCAACTTCACGTTCGACCCTCTGCTCCATGCCGGGGCTTACTACGTGCAGGAAGCCGGCTCGATGTTTGTCGACCATGTTGTGCGCACGTTCATCAAGCGCCCTGTCGTGATGCTCGACCTCTGTGCAGCGCCGGGCGGCAAGTCGACAGCACTGCGCGCCGCACTGCCCGAGGGCAGCCTGCTCTTCAGCAACGAACCGATGAGGCAGCGCGCGCAGATTCTCAGCGAGAACATGCAGAAGTTCGGCCATGAGGACATTATCGTGACCAACAACTATCCGCGCGACTACCGCAAGTCGCGCCTGCAGTTCGACGCCATACTTGCCGACGTGCCGTGCTCGGGCGAGGGCATGTTCCGCAAAGACGACGGCGCGCGTGCCGAATGGAGCACGCAGAACGTCGACAACTGCTGGCAACTGCAACGCGAAATCATCAGCGACATATGGCAGTGTCTGCGTCCCGGCGGACTGCTCATCTACTCCACCTGCACGTTCAACGCACACGAGGACGAGGAGAACGTGGAGTGGATAGCCTCTGAACTGGGCGCCGAATTCGTGGAGGTGCCTACGGAGGAGTCGTGGAACATCACTCCCGCCGTTGTCGGCACGGCACCCGTCTACCGCTTCCTGCCGGGCATAAGCCGCAGTGAGGGCCTGTTCCTCGCCGTGCTGCGAAAAGGAGGTGTCGAGCTCCCGCTCGACACAAGAGTCAACGCTGCGTTAAGTGTCGAGCAGGAGCTCGACACCCCCAAGAGGCGCCCGTCAAAGAGGCGCGGCAACAAGGCGCCGAAACAGCCAGCAATACCAATCCCACTCCAATCCGCCACCGACTTCACCGTGCGCTCCATCGGCGACACCTTCCACGCCATCCCCACACGCTGGACCGCCACATTCGACTCCGCCGCGTCTGCCTTGAAGGTGCTGCACGCCGGAGTGGGCATAGGCACACAGAAGGGCAAGGACATCATCCCCGACCATTCGCTCGCCCTCTCGCGCCTACTCGCTGAAGACGCTTTTCCCCGCGTTGACGTCGGCTACGAGCAAGCCATCGCCTACCTGCGCAAGGAGGCTGTCGTGCTGCCTGAGGACACGCCGCGTGGCTTCGTGGTACTGACCTACCGCGGAGTGCCCATCGGCTTCGAGAAGAACATCGGCAACCGCGCCAACAACCTCTATCCGCAGGAATGGCGAATAAAGAGCACGCACATCCCAGAACAAAGCCCCATCCTCCGGAACGGCGGACTCCCGTCTGCCGCCAAACAACCGGAACGGCGGACTCCCGTCCGCCGCTATAACCATGCATAGCGCCGGACAGGAGTCCGGCGTTCCGAGAAAAGCCCTGAACAATATAAATTTAAGCAATGCAACAATATCTCAATCTCCTCAACCGCATCCTCACCGAGGGTGCAACCAAGACCGACCGCACCGGCACCGGCACAAAGAGCATCTTCGGCAACCAGATGCGCTTCAACCTTGCCGACGGTTTCCCGCTTCTCACCACCAAGAAGCTGCACTTGAAGTCAATAATCTACGAGCTGCTGTGGTTTCTGCGCGGCGACACCAACGTGAAATACCTCCAGGAGCACGGCGTGCGCATCTGGAACGAATGGGCCGACGAGAACGGCGACCTCGGTCCGGTGTACGGTCACCAGTGGCGCTCATGGCCCGACTACAACGGGGGCACCATCGACCAGATACAGAACGTGCTCGACATGATACGCAACCACCCCGACTCGCGACGCATGATTGTCTCGGCATGGAACCCTGCCGAGGTGGAGCAGATGGCGCTGCCGCCATGCCACTGCCTGTTCCAGTTCTACGTGGCCGACGGCAAGCTGTCGCTGCAACTCTACCAGCGCTCGGCAGACACCTTCCTCGGTGTGCCGTTCAACATCGCGTCGTATGCGCTGCTGCTGCAGATGATGGCGCAGGTGACAGGACTGAAGCCGGGTGAGTTTATCCACACCACCGGCGACACTCATCTCTACCTCAACCACCTCGACCAGGCTCGTCTGCAACTCACGCGCACACCTCGCCCACTGCCTACAATGAAGCTCAACCCCGACGTGAAGAACCTCTTCGACTTCAAGTATGAGGACTTCGAGCTTGAGGGCTACGACCCGTGGCCACATATCCCTGCCACGGTCAGCGTGTAAAGACTTTATATAGTTTTAGTTTTTACAAAAACATAAAAAACACCGCCAATATTTTGCGAGCCTTCGGCTTTGTCAAAAAGGAAGAGGTTGCCCTTACGAGAGCAAGCTCTCGACGGACAACCTCTTCCTTCTTGACAGTGGTGCAAAGCACCACCGCAAAATATTGACGGCAATAAACATAAAAAACCGTGGCACAAAACTTACTATAAATATTGAGATAAATTCATTAATATATGAAGATTTGATTTATCAATATATAAGAATTTGATTTATCAATATATAAGAATTTGATTTATCAATATATAAGAATTTGATTTATCAATATATAAGAATTTGATTTATCAATATATAAGAATTTGATTTATCAATATATGAGAATTTGATTTATCAATATATGAGAATTTGATTTATCAATATATAAGAATTTGATTTATCAATATATGAGAATTTAGTTCTTACAATATTTGTAATGAAGGGTCAGTGAATTTTGTGCCACGGTTTTTTATGTTTTTGCCCGATTGTGGGCTAAGTGCTGCTTTGCAGCACCAATAGAAGTCTTGGAGAATGGTTGTCGAGAGCTTGCTCTCGTAAGGCCATTCTTCAAGGCTTCTATTGAAACCCGCAGGGTTTAGCCCACAATCGGGTGTTTTTTATGTTTTTGTCAACCCTCTAATTAAAATTTCAGAATATGATTTCAATCATCGCCGCCGTTGCCGCCAACCGCGCCATCGGCTATCAGAACAAGCTGCTGTATTGGTTGCCCAACGACCTGAAGCGCTTCAAGTCGCTCACCACAGGCAACACCATCATCATGGGGCGCCGCACATTTGAGTCGCTGCCAAAGGGAGCGCTGCCCAACCGCCGCAACATCGTGCTCAGCCGCACGCAGACGGAGTTTCCGGGCTGCGACACATACGCTTCGTTGCAGGAGGCACTCGCCCACTGCGCCAAGGACGAGGAAGTTTACATAATCGGTGGCTCAAGCGTCTACGAGCAGGCACTGCCCCTTGCCGACCGCCTGTGCCTCACCGAGATACACGACACTCCGGCAAACGCCGACGCCTTCTTCCCGGAATACAAAGGTTGGAAGGAGACGTGGCGCGAAGAGCACACAACCGACGAGAAGCATCATCAGGAGTATGCTTTCGTGGACTATGTGAAGGAATAGGAGAGTTAAATTAACAACAAAAAATAAATTGTTTTTAGGGACATTGCGGCGGACGGGAGTCCGCCGTTCCGTGCCCGGCACCTCCTACAGTTGCAGTTCAACGACTTTATCAATATCCGTGGGAACTGTATCAAGATAGATGACAATGCCACCCTGGCATTTCTGCGTCTTCACCGCCTTACGTGAAGCAAAATCCAAAGCCTTTCTTACATTCTTATTGCCAATCGGCAAATACAGCGCCTTGTCCTTCAGATTGAGGATATGCACGAACAGGCGGTTGTCCTTCTGAGTAGTCACGCCCCAGTCATGGGGAGCCACGATGCCGCCACGCGTGCCGTAGATGGTCTCGCCATAGACCTTCATCCACTCGCCCACCTCCTTGAGCCGCTGCACGGCAACCTCGGGCAGACAGCCGTCGGGTTGCGGGCCGATGTTCATGAGCAGGTTGGCGTTGCGTCCGGCTGCGTTGACGAGATAGTGGATGAGCGTGCGCGACGACTTGTAGTTTTGGTCGGTAATCTTGTAGCCCCACATGCCATTCATCGTCTCGCAGGTCTCCAGTGGCAACTTGCTTATCGACTGTCCCGACAGTCCGGCTGTGTTCTCGCCCGGCAGGTCGCGCTCAAACATCTGGAAGTCCTCGCCATCAAACGGTGTCTGATGGTGGTTGTTGCCTATCAAGCAAGCCGGCTGCAACTTGTGGATAAGCGCATACTGCTCAGGCAGGTGCCAGTCGAACGACGGGTTTTGGTCCTGATCCCACCAACCGTCAAACCAGATGGCGCCCACCTTGCCGTAGTTGGTGAGCAACTCGGTGAGCTGGTTGTTCATGAACTGATAGTAGGAGTTCCAGTTCTGCGCGTCCTTCGGCCGTCCGGTGCCGAGACCGGTGCGTCCGAGTGGCGCGTCCTCGCGCTGCCAGTCGATGTGGGAGTAGTAGAAGTGGATGTCGATGCCCTGGCGGTGACACTCGTCGGCAAGTTCCTTCACGACATCGCGCTTGAACGGCGTGGCATCAACGATGTTGTAGTCGGAGTATTTTGTCTTGAACATAGAGAAGCCCTCGTGGTGGCGCGTGGTGAAGCAGATATACTTGGCACCCGACGCCTTGATAGCCGAAACCCACTCACGGGCATTGAAGCGCGACGGATAGAAACCGCCGGCAAGCTTGGCATACTCATGATAGTTGAGGTTGTTATTGGTCATGGTCCACTCTCCAGTGGCGAGCATGGAGTAGAGTCCCCAATGGAGGAAGATTCCGAACTTCTCGTCCTGGAAATGCTGGCGCGCCTCAAGATTCTCTTTTGTAGGCTGATAGCCTGAAGTCTGTGCACTGGCAGCCGTGAGCGACAGCGCAAGCAACACTGTTGCAAAGAATTTTTTCATACTTTGTAGATTTTTTGTTTAAGCAGTACTTTTATTTCAAATTAGGATATGTATGCAAAAGTACTTATAAAAACGCTAAAAACCTACGCTAATATGAAAATAATAAGTAATTTTGCAGTATGAGACACATATTCAACAGACCATTCCTCGCCACGCTGTGCACCGTTGTGCTTTCAGCGTGCGCCACATTATGCCATGCCGCAGCGCAGACAGCAAGCCAGATGCCAGAAGAAAGCACAGGCTTCCACCAGATACTGAAGACCAAGTTCATAGAGGGCAACGCCTCGTTCATGTCGCTCGTGGCAATAGCCCTCGTGCTCGGACTGGCGTTCTGCATAGAGCGCATCATCTACCTCAGCCTGTCGGAGATCAACGCCAAGCGCTTCATGGCAACTGTGGACGAGAAAATCAGCCAGGGCGACATCAACGGCGCCAAGGATTTGTGCCGCGACACACGCGGACCGGTGGCGTCGATATGCTACCAGGGACTCGTGCGCGTCGACACACCCATAGAGGACATCGAGCGCTCGGTGGCAGCCTACGGCTCCGTGCAGGCTGCCAACATGGAGCGCGGATGCTCGTGGATAACGCTGTTCATTGCCATGGCTCCGTCGCTCGGATTCCTCGGCACCGTAATCGGTATGGTGATGGCGTTTGAGCAGATACAGACAGCCGGCGACATCAACCCAACCATCGTGGCTGCCGGAATGAAGGTGGCGCTCATCACCACCATCTTCGGCATCATCGTTGCGCTTATCCTGCAACTTTTCTACAACTACATCCTCTCCAAAATCGACCACATCACGGCACAGATGGAAGAGAGCGCCATCACGCTGCTCGACGCACTGCTGAAATACAAGCAGCAAAACGGCAAGGTTATTAACGCATGACAGAGAGATGAAGAAATTCAATGTAAGAAACCTCAAGTCGCTGTCGAACATGCAGATAGCCAACCGCGTGTTCTACGTGCTGATTGGCATCATCGCGCTGACGTTTGTGCTCTTCAGGCTCGTGGGCTTCAACAACCCCTACGACGAGAACCCCGACTACAACGCGCCGCTGCTCACCGGCACACTCATCACGCTGATGCTCGTGCTCACGGCCGGCACACTCGCCCTCGCCGTGTGGAGCTTCATACGCCAGGCAAGGATGAACAGCCGCGAGAACCGCATCGTCAACAACATCCCAGCCCACCGCATTGCCATAGGCGTGGTGGGCGGCACGGCAGCGCTGCTCGTAATAACGTTCGCCGCGTCGAGCACCGACGCCCTGACCGTCAACGGCAAGCAGTTTGCCGACGCTTTCTGGCTCCGCACGTCGGGCATGTTCATCGGCTCGTCGCTGCTGATGATAGTAGCCGCAATAGGCGCCGTGATATTCGGCGCAACACGTAACCGCAGAAAATAAGCCATGCTGATAAAGCGAAAGAAACATATCGTACCCGAACTGAACACCACGGCAACAGCCGACATATCGTTCATGCTGCTCACGTTCTTCCTCGTCACCACGTCGATGGATGTTGACCGCGGACTCGTGCGCCAACTGCCGCCGCTCGACGACCAGCAGGAGCAGACGCTCGACGCCACCGAGGTGAGCCGCGAGAACACCATGTCATTAAAAATTGACGCCAACGGTGCGCTGTCGCTCAACGACAAGCCCGTGGCTGCAAAAGGACTGCGCAAGACCATTGCCGAATTCATCAGCCACCGACCTACGCAGCACGTGATATACGTAGACACCGACCCTGCCGCCGACTACAATGCCTACTTCCAATTGGAAGACGAGATTGTGGCGGCTTACAACTCGGTGCGCAACAACATTGCAATGAGAAGTTTCCACAAGCCCTACGCCGCCCTCGCCGACGCACAGAAAAACAAGGTTATGGACATGTGCCCACAGCACATATCGGAGACCTACAAGACATCGGATGCCAACACTACAGCAACCAATGACAACCCGGCACAACAAAACAACAAGGAAGGAGGCGACAAATGATGTACAACCGACTGCGACGCGGCGTGCCTGTGCTCAACACGTCGTCGCTGCCCGACCTGATATTCACCGTGCTGTTCTTCTTCATGGTGGTGACACACATGCGCAAGACCACAATAAAGGTGCAATACCGCGTGCCACAGGGCACCGAACTGACACGGCTGACGAAGAAGTCGGCTGTGTCGTATATATATATAGGTAAGGCGCCACGCTCCGCACAACCGGCAGCCGCCACCACCGACGGCTACTCCATACAGCTCAACGACAAGCTCGCCTCGCCCGACGACATAGCCGACTACATAGCCGCCGAGCGCCAGCGCATGTCGCCCGACGACCGCACACGCCAAACCGTGTCGCTGAAAGCCGACCAGGGAACACGCATGTCGCTCGTCACCGACGTGAAACAGGCGCTGAGAAAAGCCAACGTGAGAAAAATAAGCTACTCGGCTGAATATAAAAAATAAGCTAATGGTGACAAATTATTACTTTTTTCAATAAAAATATTGTCATTCTCACTAAATAGCCGTACCTTTGTGCCCAAATAATAACACATTTTAAATGGCACATCACAATTTAGATTTACTTGACAAGAAAATTCTCCGGCTCATAGCCGGTGATGCGCGCATCCCGTTCCTGGAAGTGGCGCGCTCTTGCAACGTGAGCGGCGCCGCTATACACCAGCGCATACAGAAGCTCACAAACCTTGGTATTCTGAAAGGCTCGCAATTCATCATCGACCCTGAGAAGGTGGGATATGAGACATGCGCATACATCGGCCTGTACCTGCAAAACCCGGCAAGCTTCGACGACGTAGTGGAAGAGCTCAAGAAGATACCAGAAGTGGTGGAATGTCACTACACCACCGGCGGATTCGACATGTTCATAAAGCTATACGCACGCAACAACCACCATCTGCTCAACGTCATCCACGACAAGCTACAGCCGCTCGGTCTGTCAAGATCGGAAACCATCATCTCGTTCAACGCTGCCATCAACCGACAGATTCCTATCAGCGAGCTGCCCGTGGAAGAGGATGACGACGAGGACGACGATAAGGAAGAGTAGAAAAAACAACATTATTAACTAAAACATTAATTTATGAACCATTATTTACTCACCTTACCCATCGTGTGCCTCTCGGCAACGGCAAGTATGGCGCAGACAACCGTGGGCGATGCACTTGAAGCCCAGGAAGGCGACAACAGGTATGCGGTGACAGGAGAAAAATCTGCAACTGGTTATTGGAAATTCACACCCGAAGACGACTGTCTCGCAACAGTTGCCCCTCTCTCAAGCTCAGCTGGTATTCCTACCGTTGGCACACTCGCTCCCGACGCCACTGGCGACAGCGAGCAGCCTATAGCTGCCATGACAGGAGCCAACGCAGGAAACAACGCCGCCGTATATCCTTTTAAGGCAGGAACCACCTACTACATATCAAGCACCAACGTCAACGAGGTGGGCTTCAAGCTCTCTGTGCAGCACAACGCCAACATCAGCGGCGGCATGGAATACGATAACCCGGCTATTATAGCCATAGGAGAGACCACATACATCGGCAAACCGACGGCAGCATCATACAACTACAGCGCCTACGCATCCTACACGGCTACGGAGAGCGCACAGCTCGTACTCTCGTCAAGCTCTTACCTGACTGCCTACATCAACGGCAACAGCTACACCAGCAGCTATGAAAACGGCAAGTACGAACTGAAAGTAGGCGTCAATGAAGGCGAGACCTACAGCATGACATTCAGCCTCAACCAGCCGATTGTGCTCACAGCATCGCTCGAGCACCCGACTCCCGGAACTCTCGACATGCCGTTTGAAATGGCCGAAGGCGAGAATGAGGTGCCTGCCGACTACGGCACTTACTATTACACATTCACACCGACCAAGACCGGATATCTCGACATATCAAGCGAGGATGAACTGATCGGTGGCGACGTGACCATCTACAGCAACAAGTACAACATCTCGTACAACCAGCCGGCAGCAAAGTCTGAGACAGGCTCATTCAACGTGCGCACCGAGGTGACCTACGCACAGGGCGTCACTTACTACATCGTTGTCAACAAGCCCGACGGCACCGACGAGGTACAGCACTTCACACTGAAGATGGAGGACTACAAGGCTGGCGAGCAGGAGAGCAATCCTATCGTCATCAGCGAGCTGCCTGCAACAATGACAACAGAGGCTGCCAAGGGCACTTACTACTACTCAGTGAAGGTGCCTGCCAACACTACCGACATGCTTCATGTGGCAGCAACGGGCAACGTGGCTGAGGGCACAAGCCTCAACATCTATCCTGAGGGCAACTCATACAGTGGCGCATACGGCACCAACGACCTGAGACTCAGTGTCAACAACAGCAACGACTGCAACTACATCATCAAGTGGACAACAGCCGACGACAATGCCGTTAGCTTCAACGTGGAATTCCAGACTGTACAGCCGGGTGAAATCATCACAAACCCGATTGAAGCCAAGGCTGGTGAAAACATCATCGCAAGCGACGGCGACAAGTACTACGCTTACACTGCCACACGCACAGGCAAACTCTCCGTGGAGCTCAACAACCCGGAGTCGGCCGTTACATTCCCAAGAGGTGAGAGCCCGTACGCCGGTGAGTACACTGCCATCAAGAACGGCATCACCTACTCGCTCGAAGCTTATCAAGGCACACGCTACCTTATCAAGATTCAGAACTGCAAGGCCGATGACAGCTTCAACATTACTGAAGACGACTTCAAGCAGGGCGAACTGCGCGACAATGCCATCGCTGTGGAAGGCAACGAGTTTGTAGTTGGCGACGGCCAGAACAACGTGTGGATTAAGTACACAGCCACAAAGGACTGCCAGGTTACTGTTGACTTCGACAACCCTGAGGGCGACGCAGAGTCGGACAGCCGCGTGCAGGTGGAGTTCGGCAAGAGCAACGAGTCGATGTCGGGTATGGTAAGCTCCGTGATGAACGGCTCTACAGCTGTCAACAAGTACCACGGCACAAAGGTGGTCAACGCCGGAGAGTCTGTACTCGTACACATCAACGCCTCTATCAATGTTGAGGGATGGACAGTGAAGTTTGCCGAGGGCGAACTGCCAGAGGGAATGTCGGCAGACAAGCCCTACACCATCGGTGCCGGCGAGACTCTCAACCTCGCAGAACGCTCAACATTCTGGGTTAAGGCAGAGGTGAAGCCGGGTGAGACCACATTCAAGACATTCAAGGCAGTGCCTCGTACATTCATCTACACATCGCTTGAGGACGCTAAGGCTGACAATGGCGGCAACATTGTGGAATATAAATGCGAATACGACTCTGACTACAACTCAATTGGTACATACGTATACAACAACACCACTGCCGACGTACAGACCATCTACTTCAAGCTCATGGACTCTTACAACGACTACACATTCACATACGTAGGCGGTGAGACCTGCATCAACGGCATTGAAGCAAAGAACGCAACTGGCACAGAGGTGTTCACCATCAACGGCGTGAAGGTTGCCAACAGCACCAACGGTCTTGAGAAGGGTGTCTACGTTGTCCGTCAGAACGGCAATGCAAAGAAGATTATCATCAAGTAAGGAAGATTATCATCAAAAATTGGAGGTGTCGAGTTCCCGCTCGATACACCAATACAATACCAACAAAACGGTGCAAGAAACGGCTAACAGTCGCTCTCTTGCACTGTTTTTGGGTTTTAGGGCTTATATGGCTTGGTTGACAATAAGCTCACTATTACACATTATTCGCGACAGAATAACAATTATACACTTATATTAAAAACAAAAGCACATTTATGAAAGGTCTTAAACGACTGCTACTGGCTTCCGCCATCAGCGCGGGATGCTTACAGGGCGCTTGGGCTATCGGGGCTTACCCGCGTCCAATCGTCATGCGACAGCCAGACGGCACCACCTTGTTGGTAAGAATACAAGGCGACGAGAACTATCATTTTGTCACGTCGGCAGACGGCTTCCTCCTGCAAAAGGACAAGAAGGGATTCTTCTGCTACGTAGACTATGACTTGAAAACCGGCAAGCGCACCCTCACACGCCAACGCGCACACAACGCCGCCGAGCGCTCTGACAACGAGAAGGAACTGCTCACAAAGCTCACCAACTCGCAGAAAATGCGCGCCGACTTCCTCACACGCAACAAAATCGTACGCAAGGGTCCAGCCAAGACGCTCGACCGCAAGATTGTGGCCCCACGCCGCATGTTGGGCAAGAACGCACAGGTGAAGGAGTCACAGTATCTCGTCATACTCGTTAACTTCGCCGACAGCACCATGCGCCACACCAACTCCGACTTCGACCGCTGGCTCAACGAGCCGGGCTACAGCGTCAACGGAGGCACCGGAAGCGTGAAGGATTACTACCGCGACAACTCAATGGGACAGTTCATCCCTAACTTCAAGGTGGTTGGACCTTACACACTCTCACAGCCTACCGCCTACTATGGCGCCAACAGCAGCTCAACATCGGGCACCGACCAAAACCCACGTGCCATGGTGCGCGAGGCTCTCGCACTCGCCAAGCAGAACAATCCCGACCTCGACTTCCGTCAATTCGACAATGACGGCGACGGCGAGATGGACAACTGCTACGTCATCTACGCCGGCTACAGCGAGGCAAGTACAGCCAACGCCGACGACATCTGGCCGCACAGTTGGAATTTCACCACCGCCGACGATGACGGCAATGTGCCGGTAAAGCCTGAATACGACGGAATAACTGTGAACAACTACTCATGCTCTGCCGAGCTTGTAGGTATGCCGGGCAACCCTGCCATTCCATCAATGGATGGCATCGGCACGTTCACCCATGAGTTCGGCCACGTGCTCGGACTCGACGACATGTATGACACCGACGACACCGACAACGGTGTTGGAATTGACCCAGGCGCCTACAGCCTCTATGCTTCGGGCAGCTACAACAACGAGAGCCGCACACCGCCGTGCCTCATGGCATTCGAGCGTATGCAGATGGGATGGATGAAGGAAGGCGAGGACATCGTCGAGCTGAAGAACCCTGAGGACGTGTCGCTTGAGAGCATCGCCAACAACAAGGCACGCTTCATCAACGCACAGCCCGGGCGAGAGCCTGGCACAGGCATGGAATGGTTCATCCTTGAGAACCGCCAGCAGACAGGCTGGGACAAATATATCCCTGCCCACGGCCTAATGATAACCCACTACGACTACACCAAGGAGATGCAGGACAAATGGTGGAAGCCAAACGGACCTAACAACGTGGCAAACCACCGCTGCATGTACATCGTGCCTGCCGACGGCATCGACGACAGCAACACCCGTTCTGGTGACACCTATCCGGGCTCGTCTGCCAACACCGAGTTCACCGACACGTCGACACCAGCAGCCAAGAACTGGGCTGGCGAGTCATTGGGCGTGCCCGTGACAAACATCAACGAGGGTGACGGACTTGTGAGCTTCCAGGTGAGCGGCGGCACAAGCCAGTGGAACACCATAAAGACACTCCAGCCGGAAGACGTGCGCGACGTGAAGGCCACATTCCGTGCCGACATCAACGTTGCCGACGGCATTGACGTGAAGGAGGCTGGCTTCTGCTGGGCTTTGTCTACCGACACCAAGGAACCTTCACTCACCGAGGAACACAGCTCGCACAGCGCTGCCGACGACGCCTCAAAGCCGTCAGTCAGCGTTGACAAACTGCTGCCGGGCGTGGAATACGGCGTGCGCTCATACATGAAGCTTGCCGACGGACAGACCATATACGGCGCCACGGTGCCATTCTCGACAGAATGCTCCACAGCCGACGTCACTCTCGATGAGCCGTTCTACAGCAACTTCCTCTCATGGACCAACGGACAGCCCGACTGCTGGCAGATTATCGACAACAACGGCGACGGCACCACATGGGTTGCCGACGAGTCAGCCAACGCCATACTCTACTCGTTCAACTACTGGAACGACGCCGACGACTACCTCATCTGCAAGCGCCGCATCCACGTGCCAGAGAACGGAACGCTGTTCTTCACGCGTGGCGTGACGGAGCAGACGTCAATCGAGAACCTTGAGGTGCTCGTGTCGACAAAGTCGAGCAACCTGAAAGACTTCAACCTCTTGGAGCGCCTGTCGTTTGCCGACGACTTCGGCAACCAGCACATGGAGGAGGTCGACCTGAGCAAGTATGCCGGACAGGACATCTACATCGCCTTCCGCTGCTGCTCCGACAAGATGCAGGGCTATCTGTGGCTGTGGAACGTCATGGTGACGCAGAAACTCCCCACTCCTACCATCACCAAGTTTGAGCGCAATAATGACGGCTCGCTCCAGGCCGAGTGGACTCCGGTGGATGGCGTTACGAGCTATTATCTCTACTTGGGCAAGGAGACCGACAAGACCAACCAGGAGGCTCTCTTCACTCCAGTGTCCTACTTCACCGACGTGACTGGCGACATCGACGTGTCTACCGGTAGCCTCTTCTTCAAGAGCAGCGGCACAGCCACTCTCAAGGATATTCCTGAAGGCATCGACCAGTGCATGTTCATCGTCACCACAAGCGGACCGCTCGGCACTTCGGAGTTGACCGTCGAGGGAACAAAGGACGGCAAGACGTGGCAGATTGTTGGTCCGAAGACCACCTGCAAGGAGTATGACTCCGAAGGTCAAGAGGTAGACCTTACCGACTATCTCACCGGCAAGAAGTACCGCTCACTGCGCTTCAAGTTCAATCATGGCGGCAGAAACGCCCGCATCAAGTATCTCACTCTTGTCTACAACGACGGCAAGGTGTATGATGATCTCGCTACTGGTGCCGTATACGACAACAAGATTATTATCAATGAGAAAACAGATGGTGAATTCAACACTGGCAGGTACAAGATCTGGGTTGCCTCAGGATGGCAGAACCTCTTCTACGACGAGTCGGCTCCAGCCTACTACGAGGCAAACCCGACATCGGTGAAGGATGTCATCGACGGCACAGGCATCAGCCTCAACACCACAGCATCAGGCGTGAGCCTCAGCGGAGTGAAGGCAGGCTACACCGTGACCGCAACCACACTCTCAGGCGTTGAGTTCTTCCGCGCAACTGCCAACGGCGGCAACATCAACATCCCAGCCAATGGCAACAAGGGATTTGCCGTCATCAGCGTGAGCGGCGAGGGCAAGACCTTCCGCACCAAAACAATAATCAGATAAAAAAACGTAAAGTCAACTTATGAAACGAAATAAAATTTCAGCTTTAGTGCTGGCGGCTATGACCTGCGGCGTTGTGGTGGCTTCGGTTGGAAGCTTCTCAACCGGCAAGCCAAAGAAGACTGCCGACAGCGAGAAGGTGCGACCCACAGAGGGTCTCACCTCACTCGCCCCAATCAGCCACGCCAACTACACGCCACTGAAAACCGAGGGCAACAATGGTGTGCCCTACGGATTGCAGAACGACGGCGTGAGCGACCGCACGGTGAACCTGTCGTGGCTGTCGCCAGAACCGGTTGACGGCTACTTCGAGGATTTCGAGAGTCACTCCGACTTCGAAATCAACTCTGCCGGCAACATCGGTTGGTCGTATATCGACGCCGACAACCAGAACACCTACACATGGCAGGCGTGTGTCTTCCCCAACCAGGGACAGAAGATGGCATTCATCGTGATGAACCCGTCGCAGACATCACCAGCCACCGACGAGAACCCCAACTACAAGCCCCATTCAGGCAAGAAGATGCTCGTTGACTTCTGTTCCATCGACGCACAGAACAACGACTACATCATCTCGCCGGAGCTTAACTTCGACACCGACTTCCAGATTAGCTTCTACGCACGCAGCTACAAGGCTGGCGACAGCGACAATCCGGAGCGCGTGCGCGTGGGCTACTCGACGACAGGCAAACGCCCGTCTGACTTCAAGTATGTCAACGACGGCCCTTACGTGGAGTTGCCTGCCGAATGGACTCTCGTGAAGTACACCATTCCGAAGGATGCTAAGTACGTGACCATCAACTGCGTGTCCGACGATGCCTTCATGCTCCTCATCGACGACATCTTCATCGGCACCAACAAGGTGCGCCCGGCTTCGCGCGCCGCAGCCAAGAACCCGGTGGTGGGCTTCAACGTCTACCGCAATGGCGAGCGTATAACACAGAAGCCAGTGGATGCTGTCAACTTCACCGACAACGTGCCCGACTACGGCGACTACACCTACACCGTGACCGCCGTTCAGCAGGACGGCACAGAGTCGGCACAGAGCGAGCCGCTGAAGGTGAACGTGCCCGACGTGCGCCTGCTGCCGTTCGAGGATACATTCGACGACTGGACAATGCACGAGGACAAGTGGACCACAGAGCAGCTTGACGGCTCGGAAGAGTCGAAGTGGTCAATCGACTACTATGAGTATGGACTCGTCGACCCGGCTGCCACCTACTCATGGTCGGAGAAGTACAACTACAACGAGGGTCTCAAGACCCGCGAGCTGCACACTCTCGACCGCGCCAACACCTATCTGCGCTTCCAGCTGCGCCTGCGCAACAGCGAAAAGCAGAATGTTGACTACCTGACAGTGGAGGTGACAAGCGACGGCGGCAAGACGTGGAAAGAGGTGAAGACCTACGACAACTCAAACGGTGGTTTCGAGTGGACCACAATGCAGTTCAACCTCAGCGACTATCTCACAAGCGACCTCTTCAACGTGCGCTTCCGCGCCCATGGCGAGAATGCCAAGTGGATCAACTACTGGTATGTTGACGACGTGAAGATCTGGAACCCTGTATGGGCAAGCGGCAAGCTCAACGTCACTTCTGACGCAGAGGGCAACATCGCCAACTGCGACGTGACCCTCACATCCGACAACGGAGCTGTGGTGAACGCCACTACCGACGCCTCGGGCAACATCAACCTCGACAAGATTGAGGCCGGCACTTACACCGTGAACGTTGCAAAGCAGGGCTACAACATATACAACGGCACTTGGAACGTGGAGAGCGGCAAGACAAACTCATTCACAGTAAAGCTCACAAAGCCTTCTGTTGCCCTCTCTGCCACAAGCATCACGGCAGACATGACTGCCGAGGATAACCTCGTGAAGAAGTTCTCCATCACCAACAACGGCGACGGCGACCTGACATGGCACTTCGGCGTGCAGCCAGCAAAGCAGTCGGGCGACGACAAGAACCGCTGGGAGGCACAGCCGTCGTTCACGGCTTCAAGCGACCTGCAGCAGTCGGTGGCATTCGACGGCGAGTTCTACTACACCACCTCGTCAATCGAACTGGGCAAGTTCTGGAAATACGACCGCAACGGCAAGTTCATCGAGCAGTTCAACATCCCCGGAATGTACTACGCGCTCTACGACCTCACATGGGACGGACGCTACTTCTACGGAAGCGACAACTCCAACCGCCTGTTCAAGCTCGACTTCGACAACCGCCGCGTTGCTGGCATCATCAACATCAACTCCACAAAGGAGTCTGACCAAGCCACCATCAAGAGCCTGAAGATTACCCACTGTAGCTACGACCCCGACCGCAAGGGATTCTGGATTGGCGGCTTCACTACCATCGGCTTCGTCAACATGCAGGGCAAGATGATGAGTGCCATAAGCTCCATCAGCTCAAGCGAGAGCGTTGCCATCTACGGTTCTGCCTACGACAACGTGTCGCCTGGCGGTCCTTACCTGTGGCTCGGCGACATGACATCGGCAAGCGACGACCAGATTGACAAGGTGCAGATACGCCAGTACAACACCAAGACACGCCAGCTCACCGACGTGAAGCACCAGCTCACCGACGCTCCGGGCTACGTGCTCGGCACTCAGACAACGGGTCAGAACTATGTGTGCGGCCTGTTCGCATCGGCTGATGTGGTGCCTGGCAAGATGACCCTCATGGGCACACTCAACCAGATGCCTAACCTCATCTTCCGCTACACCGTGAGCGAGGCAGACAAGTGGCTCAGCATTACGCCAAACCACGGCACTCTCGCCCCTGGCGCAACGCAGGAGTTCAGCATCGGCTTCAACGCACTGGAGGCCAAGATGGGCGACAAGTTCACGTCATCGGCCATTCTGAAGACCAACCCAGAAATGGACGACCAGACCGTAAGCTTCACGCTCAACGCCAATGCCGAGTCGCCTACACCACGTCCGCAGGCTCTCGCAGCCACACCAGGCAAGGCAAGCGCAACGCTGACATGGCAGAAGGGCAACGGCTCTGCCACTGCCGACGGCTACAACATCTACCGCAACAACCGCCGCGTGAACGCGCAACCCGTGAAGGAACTGTCGTTCACCGACAACAAGCTTGCCTATGGCGAGTATACTTATAAGGTGACTGCCGTGTACGGCCAGAAGGAATCGCAGATGAGCGACTCCGTGAAGACATTCGTAAAGGACGGCGCACAGTACTATGCACCACTCGGCGTGAAGTCGAGCATCGACGGCAACAAGAACGTTCACCTCTCATGGCTCTCGCCACTCACAGGCTCTGCCGATGCAGCAACCATGACATGGGCAAACGGCAAGCACGCCGACGAGATTGGCAATGCCAACGGCGGCATTTTCTATGCCGGCGCACAGTGGGACGCCAACGACTGCGTGGCTTACCGCAACAAGCATGTAAAGTCGGTGGCTGTGCAGATTGTGAACCCCGTGAGCTACATCGCCCTCATTATCAAGAAGGACGGAACGACCATCTACAAGAAGCAGTACAAGGGCGACCTCATGTACGACGGAACAATGACCGAGATTCCAGTTGATGGCGACGTAACCATCGAGCCGGGCCACACTTATCTCTTCGGCTTCCAGCTCATGAACGAGGTAGACGTCAACCCGCTCGGCGTGGATGACACCAAGGCTGTGTTCAACAAGGGCAACATGCTCTCTATGGACGGCACCAACTGGTTCTCGGCTTCCATCTCGGGCATCGACGGCAACTTCAACATCAGCGTCAACGTGACCGGAACCGACGGCTCTGAGGAAGCTCCTGTAGGCTACAACATCTACCGCGACGGCGTAAAGGTGAACAGCGAGGTGGTGAGCGGCACTAAGTATGACGACGTGCTCAGCTCCACCGGCATCCACAACTACACCATCACTTCCGTATACGCCGACGGCGGCGAGTCGGGAATGAGCGAGCAGACAAGCGTGGAGGCATACGAGGTGGCTGACAAGACTGCCCCACACAACCTCAACGCCACCGTAACACACAACCGCGAGATTTCACTCCGCTGGGACAACCCGACCGTTGGCTCGTCGCAGACAATACCTGCCGACATCGACATACGACCGGTGACCACCGACAGCGACGCTCCGGAGTTCATCCGCTCATTCAACGGTCCGAAGTCGGGCATGGCTGTTGCTACCGACGGCACATACATCTATGTGTCTATCTACAACGAGGACGGACGCATCGACAAGTACGACCTCGTAGGCAACAAGATAGGCTCCTACAAGATTGACGACATCGACGGCATACGCAACCTTGCATTCGACGGAGAATACCTATACGTGGCAGACAACACCAACTACATCCACCGTGTTGACCCTGCCACAATGAAGAACCTGGAGAACATCTCCATCTCTGAATACTCACGCCACCTGGCTTACGTGCCTACACTCGACGACGGCAACGGCGGCTTTGAGGTTGGCGACTGGGAGACATCCATCTATGTTGCCAAGAACGGCAGCAAGCTCGGAACTGGCCCTGCACTGAAGGGCGCAGCCGGAACAGCCGTAGTGGGCAACAAGCTCTACGCCTTCGAGCAGGGCAACGACAACAAGCACACCATCGGCATCTACGACGTGGAGAGCGGCGACCGCATCGGCGCACTCGACATGAGCCGATACCTCGAACTGGGCGACATGTCGTCAGTGTCTGCCGGCGGCATGTCATCGTTCACATCGAAGGACGGCATCACTTATCTGCTCCTCTCGCTCCAGCGTCAGGGCAAGGAGACTGAGTTTGTTGTGCTCGACATGGGCGGACTGAAGACCGTGGCTGGCTACAACGTGTTCCGCAACGGCGAGAAGCGCAACAGCGAGTTGCTCACACGCCGCTACTATGCAGAGACAGAGGCACAGGAAGGAACATACAACTACACCGTGCAGACTGTCTACATCAACGGTGAGACATCTGAGGCTTCCGCCAATGCCGAAGCCATCATATTCCCGACTGGAGAGGCAAAGGCTCCGGTTAACGCACAGGCAAAGCAGTCGACCTACGGCTACAACGTGCTCCTTACATTCGCTGACCCCGACATGCACGTGAACGCTGCCAAGGCAGAAAACTTCGACAGCCAGACAACTGGCAACGAAGTGTACACCATGAGTGGCGAGGACTACAAGTCGGGATGGACCGTTACTGAGGCTGAGTCGTTCAGCGGCTCAAAGGCTATTACAGCCGACAAGCACAAGGCTACATTCGCTGTTCTCAATGCCGACGGCATGAGCTACCTGCGGTTTGCAGCACGCAACGCCAACGACCACGAGGGCAACGGCAACATCACCGTGTACTACTCTACCGGCGGTGCCGACCGTGAGAACTTCATCCGCCTGCAGAACTACTCCACATCGGAGTCATGGCAGGACATCCTCTGCCAGCTTCCCGTCGGCACTGAGTACGTGGCTATCTCTACCGATGCCACACAGCCTCAGCAGTTCATCGACGACGTGGCTCTCTACAATGCTGCTCCACAAAGCAACCTTGAGGGCTTCAATGTCTACCGCAACGGCAAGAAAATCAACGACGAGCTTGTGAACGGCATATCATATGTTGACCACAACCTCCTGCCGGGCAAGTATGAATATGAATATGAGTTGGTGACAAAGACAGCTGCCGTCAGCGAGAAGACCGCGCCTATCGCGCTCGACCTCTTCTACGACAACGGCTCGCTTGCACCTACCAACCTCACTGTCAACCAGACAGCCGAGGGCAACAAGCTCGCATGGCAGTTCCCGGCTCTCGGTGAGCCTGTTTATCTGCGCTGGCACGACGGCAGCAACTACAAGGCAGCCGGACTTACCAACGGCGGCGCGTTCTTCGCAGGCGCCAAGTGGTTTGCTTCCGATCTCAAGGGCTATGGCAACTTGGCTCTGAGCGACGTGGAGGTGTACATCAACCAGGTGCCTGAGGCTGTGTTCCTGCTCGTATACGAGAACAACACACTCGTGCGCCAGCAGTTTGTGCCTACTCTGAAGCAGTACTCATTCAACACCATACACTTGGATGAGCCTCTGAAGATTGACGAGTCGAAGGACTTGCGCGTGGCTGTATACATCGAGACCAACGAGATTACCGTACCGCTTGGCTACGACCATGGTCCGGCACGCAGCGGACGCGGCGACCTCTACTCTTCTGACGGCACCACATGGACAACCATGGAGGACTCTGGCTCTGACGTAGACGCCAACTGGAACATCTCCATCGGTCTGTCGCCCTACTCCAACACTCTGCCTGGCACTCCTGCAAAGGCTCCGCGCAAGCAGCTTGCCTTCACTCCGAAGGCCAACGCCACTACCGCGCTGAAGTTCACATCTGCCAAGGCAAAGGGCAACGCCACATCAGAGAAAAACGTGTTCCAGGGCTACAACGTCTACCGCAACGGCGACAAGCTCAACTCTGAGATGACCACCGACACGACTTTCGTTGACACCAAGTCTGCCGACGCTAAGTATCTCTCTTATCAGGTATCGGCTGTATACTCCGTTGCCGGTGAGAAGATGTCCGACAAGGTGACTATCGTTGCCACTGGCATCGGCAGCGTGAACGGCGAGAGCGGTGTGAAGGTGAAGGTAGAGGGCAGCAACATTGTTGTGCTCGGCGCACATGCCGGCGACCGCATCGCCATCTACACAGCCGACGGCAAGCAGCTCACAAGCCGCACCGCCACGGATGACTACAAGCAAACCCTCGACATCGCGTCTGTGACAACGGGCGTTTATGTTGTTAAGGTGGGAAGCGACACATTCAAGCTGAAGGTGTCACGCAAGTAGAAACAAGATTTAGTAATATAATTAAAAAGGAGCCAACAGCTTTCATCAAGCTGTTGGCTCCTTTTTTTGGAGGTGTCGAGCTCCCGCTCGACACAAATGCCCTCTCGACACAATAAACGCTCGGCACAAGCGCCAATAAAGATTAACACAAGCGCCAATAAAGATTAACACAAGTGTCGAGCAGGAGCTCGACACCCCCTACTTAACTCGTCCAAATCTCCACCCTACTCCAAGCATCAGGTGCTTTGGCGTGTGGAAGTCGCGAAGAGAATATCCGATGTGGAGCATTGCGCGTCGGGTGATGTGAGCCTTCAGCGCAAGCACCTCGTAGAATCCCCCAAACTCATTCTTGGCATTGAGGAAGTTACGGCCTATACCGAAGTTGATGTCGAAATAAGGCATCGTGAACTCCACACGTGCCGACATGCCGAGCGTCATCTGCTTCGTTGCTGACGGACAGCGATACTGGTCGTTGGTGTCGGGGTCGATATAGTTCACATCGTAGCAGAGATTGGCTGTGCGGTCGTAGATGCCGTCGAGCGACGCTCCGAGCCGCAGCCAATGGTTGAGGTTGTACATGGGGTTGAAGTTGAAGCCGATGACTGCCGCCTTGCCGTTAAGAGCATATGGGTAGCCGTCCTCGTAGACACCGCGTTGCCGCCAGGCTCCGTAGAGGATGAGGTCGTAGGTAATGTGATGGTCGACGGGTGGCAACTGTTCGTGGCGGTAGAGCAGGTGGTCGGCATGGCGGTTGATGTAGTAGGCGGCGCCTACGCTCAACTGGGCGGTGTTGAGTCCGAGGTTAGGATACTGGGTGTTGCCGTTTGAATAATGTGCTGCGCCTATGCCGAACTTCACGTCAACGAAGCGCGACATAATCCAACGCGCGTAGAGATCCAAGCCAATGTATGCCGTCACCTTTGAGCCTATGACACGGTTGTCGGGATTGTCAAGCTCGTCATAAGGTTTCCAGCCGAAGGCGAGACCGAGATTCCACTCATAGTTGAGCGACACGCGACTGCCAAGGCTTGCTATGCGCGCTCCCTGCAACAGATATACGCTGATGGGATTGCCAAGCTGATGGTTGAAGTCATTGTATGACACCCCCACGCCTTGGTAGGCATCGCGGTAGACGCGCGCCTCACTACTGTACTCTGGTGCAGAGAAAGCATATTTAAGGTGATAGCTCATGTTGTGGTTCATCGTGCGCACCTCGGGGTTATTGCCCCGCAAGAAGTCGTTGGTGTGGAGAATGGCGCCAGGCTTGTAGTCGAACGAAATCTGATGGACACATTGCCCCGTGGATGTTGTGTCGGTGCTTGCTTCGCCTGCATTACAAGGAATGTCGATAAGCAAACATGACAATATGAAGGATATAATAAAAGGAGAATGTTTCATAGTTTTGCATTTAAGTTATATTGGGCATGTAACTTCTGCAAAAGTAATCAAATTATATGATTTTCATTGTTGCTCCATGCAAAAAAATATAGACCATGCTATTGGCATGGCCTATATTTAGACAGCATTTCTCGTATCTGCCGCGCACGTTCTTGCGGCAATGCGTCAATGCCTTCAAGAGGATAGCTAATCCCCATGCGCTCATATTTCGACTTGCCGAGCGTATGGTAAGGCAATATCTCGATGCGCTCCACACAGCCGTAATGGGCAACATGCTGTCCGAGACGGTCGAGCCATGGGTCGCTGTCGGTGAGACCAGGCACCACGACGTGGCGTATCCATGTCGGGATGTGGCGTTTCTCCAATTGGTCGAGAAAGGCGAGGTTGTTGTCCTGGCGCTGCCCCGTAAGGCGCTGGTAAAGCTCCGCATCCATCGTCTTTATGTCGAGCAGCACGAGGTCGGTATAGTCGAGCACGCGCATGGCACGCTCCGATGTGTAGGCTCCGCTCGTGTCGAGGGCTGTGTGTATGCCCTCCTCACGGCAGAGGCGGAAGAACTCCGCCACAAAGTCGGCCTGCATCAGCGGCTCGCCGCCCGACACCGTCACCCCACCCTTGCGTATGAAGGAGCGGTAGCGCAGCACCTCGTCCATAAGCTCGCGCGGCGTAAGCTCATACTGGCACTGGGCGTCGACAGCCCACGTGTCGGGGTTGTGGCAGAAGAGGCAGCGCAGCGGACAGCCCTGCATGAACGCCACGAAGCGCACGCCGGGGCCGTCCACCGTGCCGAAGGATTCCATGGAGTGAATTCTGCCAATAATATTGTTGCTCATAATAACTGGGAGAGGGGGCGCCCTCGCCCCCGATATGATGATAATAAATTCTCAAAAGCCGGGGGCGAGGGCGCCCCCGCTCCCAGTTACATTCCATGGTTGATCGTGCGCGACAGCACGTCGAGCTGCTGCTCGCGCGTCAGCTTCACGAAGTTCACGGCATATCCGCTCACGCGTATCGTCAACTGCGGATACTTCTCGGGATGGTCCATGGCGTCGAGCAGCAGTTCGCGGTCGAACACGTTGACGTTGATGTGCTGTCCGCCCGTCGGCGTGAAGTAGCCGTCGAGCAGCGACACGAGGTTGTCGGCCTGCATGTCCTTGGTCTTGCCGAGAGCCGACGGGGCGATGGCAAACGTGTAGGAGATGCCGTCGCGCGAGTGCTGGAACGGAAGCTTGGCAACAGAAGCCAAGGCTGCCACGGCACCCTTCACGTCGCGCGCGGTCATCGGGTTAGCACCCGGGGCAAACGGCACACCCTTCTCGCGGCCGTCGGGTGTTGCGCCGGTGTTGCGGCCGTAAACCACGTTCGACGTGATGGTGAGGATGCTCTGTGTCGGCACGGCGTTGCGGTAGGTGCGGTGCTGGCGCAAATACTCCATGAACTTCTCAGTGAGCTGCACGGCGATGTCGTCGGTAGCGTCGCAGTTGTTGCCGAACGGCGTGTACTCGCCCTCCTCAATCTTGTAGTCGACGGCAAGGCCCGACTCGTCGCGGATGATGCGTATCTTGCAATTCTGCATGGCGGCGATGGAGTCGGCCACGATGGAGAGTCCGGCAATGCCCGTGGCGCGCGTGCGCTCAACGTCGCCGTCGTGGAGCGACATCTCGAACGCCTCGTAGTCGTACTTGTCGTGCATGTAGTGAATAATCTTCAGCGCGTTGACGTAGGTCTTGGCGAGCCAGCGCATCATCTGTTCGAACTTCGGCATGAACTCCTCATAAGTGAGGTAGTCGCCCGTGATTGGCGCAAAGCGCGGAGCCACCTGCTCGCCCGTCATCTCGTCGCGTCCGCCGTTGATGGCGTAGAGCATGCACTTGGCGAGGTTGGCGCGCGCGCCGAAGAACTGCATCTGCTTGCCTATCTTCATCGGACTCACGCAGCAGGCTATGCCGTAGTCGTCGCCGAGGTCGGCACGCATGAGGTCGTCGTTCTCGTACTGTATGGCGCTCGTGTCGATGCTCACCTTGGCGCAGTATTTCTTCCATGCCTCGGGCAGACGCTCGCTCCAGAGCACGGTGAGGTTTGGTTCGGGAGAAGGGCCCATATTATATAAGGTGTGGAGGAAGCGGTAGTCGGTCTTCGTCACCATCGAGCGGCCGTCGATGCCCATGCCGCCGATAGAGGCAGTAGCCCAGATAGGGTCGCCGGAGAAGAGGTCGTTGTACTCGGGCGTGCGGAGGAAGCGCACGATGCGCAGCTTCATTATCATCTGGTCGATAAGTTCCTGTGCCTCAGCCTCGGTGAGCGTGCCGCGCTTCAGGTCGCGCTGGATGTAGATGTCGAGGAAGGCGCACACGCGGCCAAGCGACATGGCGGCTCCGTCCTGGTCCTTCACGGCACCGAGATAGCCGAAGTAGGTCCACTGCACTGCCTCGCGGGCGTTCTCGGCAGGGCGCGTCACGTCGAAGCCATAGGCTGCGCACATGCGCTCAAACTGCTTGAGCGCCTTTATCTGCTCGGTCACCTCCTCGCGGTGGCGCACAATCTCCTCGGTGAACTCCTGTATGTCGATGCGCTTGAAGTAGCGCTTCTTCTCCTCGATGAGGTTGGCGGTGCCGTAGAGGGCGATGCGTCGGTAGTCACCGATGATGCGGCCGCGTCCGTAGGCGTCGGGCAGACCGGTGATGATGTGGGCGTGGCGTGCCGCCTTGATGTCGTCGTTGTAGGCTGAGAACACACCCTCGTTGTGGGTCTTGCGGTATTTGGTGAAGATTGTCTTCGTCATAGGGTCAAGCTCGTAGCCATACGACTGCAGCGCCTTCTCCACCATGCGTATGCCGCCCTTGGGGAAGATGCCTCGCTTCAGCGGAGCGTCGGTCTGCAGACCCACAATCACCTCGCTGTCGCGGTCGATGTAGCCGGCTCCGTAGGTGTCGATGCTCTGCGGCAGACGTGTCTCGGCATCGTAGACACCCTTCTCGCGCTCCACCTCAAACATCTTTGAGAGCACGTCCCAGAGATGGAGCGTGCGCTCTGTTGGACCGGCAAGGAACGACTCGTCGCCGTCGTAAGCCTCGTAGTTGGACTGGATGAAATCACGCACATCGATTTCATGCTTCCAATTGGAACCATTGAAATCGTTTTGCAAATTTTGTAAAACCATAAAATTTGTAGAGTTAGATATTTATATATTGTGTGTTATCGTTTGCAAAGTTAGCCTTTATTTTCCGTTCCGACAAACATTATCGTAAATTTCGGTAAAGAATCATTATATATAGGTATCGTGTCGACGGCTCATCACAAATGTAATGAAGGCTCATCTCATTTGGCGTGAAGGCTCATCCCATATGTAATGAGCCTTCACAACATTTGTAACGAGCTGTTATAGGAAACATTTATATGTCACAATGGATGCCCATTAAACTAATTATTTGCCACGGATAAAGAACCCATAGATTACACAAATTGTCAGAAAAATCTTTTTCCACGCTCCATATCTGCCATAATGACAGGACTTTAACCTATGCGCCTGTCAGTAAAAGGTGCGGGAATTTACTTTTGGCACGCCATTTGTATATTATAGGGCGAACGCCATCGGGAAGTATGGAAATACGGAAGTATGGAAATATGGAACGACGGGAAGTTCAAGCAACATTATTAACAACGAATAAAAATAAAAAATATACAATTATGGGAAAGATTATTGGAATCGACTTAGGTACTACAAACTCTTGTGTTGCCGTTTTTGAGGGCAACGAACCTGTAGTAATCGCCAACTCAGAAGGCAAGCGCACAACTCCTTCTATCGTTGGTTTCGTCAAGGACGGTGAGCGTAAGGTGGGCGACCCTGCAAAGCGTCAGGCCATCACCAACCCGAAGAACACCGTATATTCTATCAAGCGTTTCATGGGTGAGACCTACGAGCAGTGTGCAAAGGAAGTCACACGTGTTCCGTTCTCAGTTGTCAACGAGGGTGGCTATCCTCGCGTAGACATCGAGGGCCGCAAGTACACTCCGCAGGAAATCTCGGCTATGATTCTGCAGAAGATGAAGAAGACCGCTGAGGACTACCTCGGCCAGGAGGTTACGGATGCCGTAATCACCGTTCCGGCTTACTTCTCTGACTCACAGCGTCAAGCTACAAAGGAGGCTGGTCAGATTGCCGGCTTGAATGTTCGCCGTATCGTGAACGAGCCTACAGCCGCAGCTCTTGCCTACGGTGTAGACAAGGCAAACAAGGACATGAAGATTGCAGTGTTCGACCTCGGTGGTGGTACATTCGATATCTCAATCCTTGAGTTCGGTGGCGGCGTGTTCGAGGTGCTCTCTACCAATGGTGATACTCACCTGGGTGGTGATGACTTCGACCAGGTAATCATCGACTGGCTCGTGCAGGGCTTCAAGGCTGATGAGGGCATCGACCTCTCTAAGGATCCGATGGCTATGCAGCGCTTGAAGGAGGCTGCCGAGAAGGCCAAGATTGAGTTGTCAAGCACAACTTCCACAGAGATCAACCTTCCGTACATCTCAGCTGAGGGTGGTGTTCCAAAGCACTTGGTTAAGACCTTGACCCGTTCACAGTTCGAGCAGTTGGCCCACAACCTCATCCAGGCTTGCCTCGTTCCTTGCCAGAACGCAATGCGCGACGCTAAGCTCCAGACCAGCGATATCGACGAGGTTATCCTCGTAGGTGGTTCAAGCCGTATACCTGCCGTTCAGACTCTCGTGAAGAACTACTTCGGCAAGGAGCCTTCAAAGGGTGTTAACCCCGATGAGGTGGTAGCCGTAGGTGCTTCTATCCAGGGTGCCATCCTTAACAAGGAAGGTGGCGTAGGCGACATCGTATTGCTCGACGTTACTCCGCTTACCCTCGGTATCGAGACAATGGGTGGTGTGATGACAAAGCTTATCGATGCCAACACTACAATTCCTTGCAAGAAGAGCGAGACATTCTCTACAGCCGTCGACAACCAGACAGCCGTGACCATCCACGTGCTTCAGGGTGAGCGTCCGATGGCAGCACAGAACAAGTCAATCGGTCAGTTCAACCTTGAGGGCATTGCCCCGGCTCGCCGTGGTGTTCCTCAGATTGAGGTTACGTTCGATATCGACGCCAACGGTATCCTCAACGTAAGCGCCAAGGATAAGGCTACAGGCAAGGAGCAGGCCATCCGCATCGAGGCTTCTTCTGGCCTTAGCAAGGAGGAAATCGACCGCATGAAGGCTGAGGCAGAGCAGAACGCTGCTGCCGACAAGGCTGAGCGCGAGAAGGTAGACAAGATGAACCAGGCTGACTCTATGATCTTCACTACCGAGAACTTCCTCAAGGACAACGGCGACAAGATTCCTGCCGACAAGAAGCCGGGCATCGAGCAGGCTCTCCAGCAGCTCAAGGACGCCCACAAGGCTGGCGACGTTGCCGCCATTGACTCTGCCATCGCTAACCTCAACCAGGTTATGCAGGCTGCCTCTGCACAGATGTACCAGGGTGGCGCACAGCCGGGTGCAGGTGCTCAGGCTAACGCAGGTGCCGGCGCAGGCGCTCAGACCGACAACGGCGGCGCAAAGAGCGACGACAACATCCAGGATGCTGACTTCGAGGAGGTTAAGTAAAGTCAATAAAAATGACACAAGAATAAAATTAATATTATCGGGAAAGCCGTGTAACTCAACGAGTTGCACGGCTTTTTCTATTTCTTAACAATTCTAAACTTATTTGGTTATCTCAGAAAAATGCCGTATTTTTGCCACATATTTGGCACAGGACTTAAACGTCTATAAGGTTGGACTTATTGATACTTAAGCGTCTATGCGATTAAAAACTGTAAGTAAATGGGTAAAAAACAAGCAAAATATGGGTAAGGCAAAATTTCAAATAGAACGCAGATGCGAGGTGTGCGGAAATCCATTTTTCGCCAAAACTCTGGAGTCACGATACTGCTCGGAGAAGTGCGGACAGGTGGCTTACACACGACGCAAACGTGAAGCAAAGAAGCTGAAAAAGCTTCAGGAGTTGACTGAACAGATTGATGATGACAGGGACTATATTACAGTTCCTGAGGCTGTGGCGATGTACTCGGTGAGCAGAACTTCGCTCTACCAATATATCCATGATGGACGAATACCATCTATTAATTTGGGTGTGCGACTCATCAGAGTGAGCAGAAAAGAACTGGAGAAATATTTCCCTAAAAGGAACTTTGACAAGAAGCCAGCCAGGGTTTTGCCAAAGCTCTACAACCTGGAACCAGAGAACTGCTACACCATTGGAGAGATCAGTAAGAAATACAATATGGATGACAGTACGGTATATCTGCATATCAGAAAATATGGTATTCCAACCCGACAGATTGGAAACTATGTGTATGTTCCAAAGTATGAAATAGACAATCTGTACAAATAGATGTATGTGACAGATCATCGTTTTTTGAGAACATGTTGAACTTCTGATTAATGTTTACAGAATAATGAAATCATCAATTACTATATAATGAACGAGTATGAGAAGAACATTCCATAATACAAAGGTCTCGGTGAAACTGAGAAAATCAAATCGTGCAGGCGAATGGTATCTCGTCGTGGAGTCATATCCCGTGTATGAAAAGTTTAGCGACAAGCCTAAACGTATTCGTGAGAATATCAACCGTGTGATTACTACTCCTCTATGGGACAAAAGTAAAACAACACGAGGAGGTACCAAAGACAAGGAGGCTTATATGCCGAAGCGTGACGTGAACGGTGTGATTCAATGTAAGGCAGCTGTAGATCAACGTGCCTGTCTTTATGCTGACAAGATACGTGAGGCGAGACAGCGTGAATATGACAACGCTGCCCTATATACGGAAACGGAAGCAGCCCAAGCAGAACAGAACGAACGTTCGAAATGCAACTTTATCGAATATGTGAAGTATGTTAAAGAGAAAAGACATGGCAATAGTTCGAAATCCATCATCGTCAACTGGAATCGCTTATATGAGTTGTTAAAACTGTTTGCAAAGGGTGACTCTATCCTATTCTCGGAAATAGATTTGAAATTAATAGAGGACTTCAAGGAATGGGTAATGACTGCTCCACAAGGTGGTAGCAAGAGCGGAACCATATCACAGAATACTGCAGCCACCTATTTCTCCATCTTTAAGGCTGCTCTGCATCAGGCTTTCATAGATGGTTACCTGACCATCGATATGGCCGCCAAGAGTAAGAACATACAGGAATTGGAGAGCAGACGAGAGTTCCTGACGACGGAAGAACTGAACATACTGGCTGCAACCCCATGTGACAATCCTATTATCAAGAGGGCTGCATTGTTCTCGGCATTGACAGGATTGCGACATTGCGACATCCAAAAACTAAAATGGTCGGAAGTGCAGAAGATAAACGACACATACAGACTGAACTTCACCCAAAAGAAGACAAAGGGTGTAGAATACATGCCGATGTCGGAACAGGCATACAAATTGTGTGGTGAGCGTAAAGACCCAAACCTGTTGGTGTTTGCAGGGTTGCCAGCCCCTTCCTGGATATCGAAGCCATTGAAACGATGGATTGAGGCTGCAGGCATCACACGCAAAATTACTTTCCATTGTTTCAGGCATACCTACGCTACGCTCCAGTTGGCACATGGTACAGACATCTATACCGTAAGCAAGATGTTGGGACATACCAACGTGAAGACGACACAAATATATGCGAAAGTGATTGACGAGAAAAAGGAAAAGGCTGCAAATGCTATCCAGATAGATCTGAATGAAAAGGAGTTTGATTGATACTTTCTCAGAAAGTAACGAGAAGATAATTTTCGGGACATCCACACTATCCTGCGAGCCGCTTGTGAATATATCATAAGTGGCTCGTTTCGTATAGATACATGGAAGAGGTGGTTTCTATCGTGAAGGACTGCTTGAACCGACTAAAGCGGAAAAACAAAGTTTTGACAAGCAACGATGAATCGGATAAGAAAGTCTAAGAGGTTGACGGCTGTACGTTTATTATGATTGCCCTATGGGAGGCTTATGATGATAGCCATCATGTGGAGAGAGCGATAAAAACTTTTGTTTTGGGGGATATGAAGAAGTATCGGTAAAAAGAGGGATAGGGATGTTATGGGATTATGTTTCGATTATGGGAACTGATACTGATTGGAATCATAAGCCAATCAGTATTGATTTTTATGGTTATTTTGCACCCAGAAAGTCGTGTGACAAAGAATATAGTAATAACCATAAAAATGTGATAAGATGACAGAAGAAATCAGATTTGAAGACCTGCCAAAAGTCACCAAAATGATGATGACTAAATTGGAAGAGTTGTGTGCCAAGATGGACAAAATCATTCCGACCGTAGAGGAACCGATTGACCGATGGTTCACGGTGGATGAATTGAGAGAGTATCTGCCGGAGCATCCTGCCCGTCAGACCGTGTATGGATGGACCAGCAATGCCATCATTCCCTTTCATAAGAAGGGAAAATCACTACGATTTAAAAAATCGGAAGTGGACAAATGGTTGCATGAGGGATATAATCCATACATCAAGGAATTAGAAGATGAAGCCCAGGCTTTCATTGAGAAGAAACGTAAACCATTGTTCTAACATTTGCAGTAAATGAATAAAAGAAAAATAAACAACTATGGCATCCAAACGTCAAAGAGACCGGATGCTGACATAGGAAAGGACGAAGTTATGGGAAGGGATGCAGCCATAGGGACATGGAATGTAGATACCGATATGGGGAAGGAAGACAAAGACAGGACTATAGGTGATGATAATTCTGGAACTACCATTCCATTGGGAGCATTCCCAAAGAAGATACAAGAGATGGCGAAGGTGCTGGTAGAATACGAGAACTACAACCAGGATTACCTGTTGGTATCGATGCTGTCGGCTGTGGCTACCGCCATTGGGAACACCTGCCAGATAAGAATCAAGGGATGCTGGACGAGCAGTCCCATCCTGTACGTCATCCTTGTGGGACGACCAGGCGTAGGCAAGACACCGCCACTGGACTTTGCCTTCAAGCCCATTAGAGCGCACGACTATAAGCTGTTGAAAAAATACAAGGAAGATGACGAAGCCTATTCCTTGTTTATGGAAAAGAGAAAAAGCAGAAAGTTCACCTATTCGCAATCGGAGATTCCGGAGATACCGATACTGCAAAGAACTGTGATTTCGGACTTCACCCCAGAGGCATTGATGCAAGCGCACAATGTGAACCAAAGGGGCATTGTGGCATTCGTAGATGAGATTATGGGTATGTTCAACACCGTGAACCAATACAGCAAGGGGCAGCTGATAGAGCAGCTACTGACGGCACATAGCGGCAAGCCGCTGGACATCACCCGATGCAGTCTGGACATCCCCATCCATATAGAGCAGCCCTGCATCAATATCATAGGAACCACCCAGACTAAGCGAGTGCATGAGTTGGTGGACAAGGGGTATGGCGACAATGGTCTGATAGATCGCATTCTGTTTGCCTATCCCAAGAGGCATACCATCAGTCCATGGCAATTGCATGGAACAGAAAGCAATTACGATGGTAGTGAATACTTTGACCAGTGGGCAGATGTAGTGGAGAAGATACTAGCATTGCCCTGTCAATATGATGACGAGACCGGAATGGTGATACCCACCATCATCAACTTCACGGCGGAAGCGCAGCAACACTTCTTTGACTGGAGAAATCGGACTGTTGATTATATCAATAGCATCAAGGATGATGCACTGATAGACGGCAGAATCATGAAGACCCATCTGAATACGGCAAGGTTGGCGCTTGTGATACAGATGATGCGTTGGGCTTGTGGAGAAGCAGACAATGATAACGTGGACATTGATTCAGTCAAGGCTGCTATAGAGCTGGGGGAATATTTCGAGGAATGCTATGCAAGACTGCAGAAATATATGACCATAGACAGCATTCAACCGCAAAAGAAGATATTGCTGGACGGACTGGAGCATGAGTTCACTACAGCAGATGCATTAAAGATAGGTGAAGAGATGGGACTGTCGGAGCGGTCAGTGATGTACACGCTGACAGACCTGCAGACCATGAAGGTAATAAGAAAGATAAAACGAGGCGAATATGAGAAACTGCAATAAGGTATATGGCGGTGCAGCTTGCAGTTGTTGCAGGAAGCATCGAGGTCGCAATCAGTTTAACCACAAGGTTACTGTCGTGCTTGACATAGCATGGCATCCTCTTTGCATACATAGTAATGTAGTAACATAGTACTAGAGTATAATAGTAAAAAAGTGATATAGGATATATTATAAAAAGTAAGAGAAACAATGAGAATGAAAGAAAACTCGTTCTCTTTTTTTGTCTTCCTGTAAATACTGTCCACTGAAGAAGTATATGGGAAATGGAAAAACTGAGAGCATTGTGGCATTGATGAAAGGAGCGCAATCTACTTATATCAAGGAGGTTGCAGAAGGAAAGAAAGTGTATTCACGTTATGTGAAAGACTTTCTGAATGGGCATCGCTATTGCGGCAGTTGGGATGTAAGAGTGATGAACCAGTACCGTAAGGACATGGGAATTATCGAAGACCTGTTGGAGACAAGACCCGACTTGGTGCAGAAGTATTTCTGCCAGGAAAGTATGGACGAAGAAGATGTGGAAGCACTCATAAGAGAGCTGAACACCACGTCGGCTCCTGACACATCGTCGGCAGATCCTTACAAAACGACAAGATGGGTGTCTGACTTTATAGTGAATCAGAAAGAATATGGCGTTTGTAAGAAAAAGCAACTAATGAAAAGCCTATACGGTTCTGACACTGGAAAAGGCGCAGAAACGTCTTCGCTACAGTTGTTACGAAGAGAAGGACTGTTGGGAATAATCGTGGAAGCGATGAACCAATTCAGACTGTTCAAGAAAAAAGTGACAGAGGCAGAGATCAAAGGACTCTTCTGCTGCCATCTGGAAAGTCCTTTGGTAGCAAGGAACAACAGAGAACTGGCATTCTTCTTCGACAAGCTATGTGAGAACGGACTCATCAGCAAGCAATGGCAGGATGTGGTGAGCACCCACAGACTGTTGCTGTCATCCACAGGGAAGAACATGAAAGCCTCGGACTTGTCTTCAGCTGCATGCAAGGCAAGATTGTCGGACAGAAGCATCTTCGCCAACATCAAGAGTAAGGTGAAAGAAATAGCGGAATGGGCAAAATCTGCCGGAAAAGACAGAATATGACAACAAGAAAGATTGATAGGAGGATTGATACTGCTGAACTGTCAACCCCCTATTAATCTTTTTTCGTATAAGAAAAAGTATATTTGCACCCAGTTTTGTAGCAGGAAGCCATATCACAGGATTTGTATAGGAAAAAACTTCAAAACTGATCAAATAGCACGGAATGTGTACTGAACAGATAAAGTAGTATAACTATCAAACAAAAAAATATTTGAGTATGGATTCAATTATGGGAATACAAACACAAGCAGGAGGTATTCGTCAGGAAGAGCTGACGGAAGCCAACCTGGTACCAGTCGTAATACGGTTGACAGAGCGAGTAGGACAAATAGAAGATGTCCTCAGAGCATTGGGAGACATCAAAGAGTTACATGAACGCTTGACACAAGTGGAAGAACATCTGTTTGCTGCCAAGGAGATTCTGACCGTGAAAGAAGCAAAGGAGTTTCTTGGTATATCAGAAAGTCAGTTGTACAAGTTGACCAGAACACTATCTATCCCCCACTACAAGCCAAGTGGCAAAACCATCTTCTTCAATAGACAAGAAATTATTGATTGGGTGAATAGCCGTCCAGCCCGAAGAAGAGGAATACAGCAAGAGAACATGAACGCAAATGTTTCAGACGAGTCACATTGCAATGACATGGAAGCGATGAATGTGGGAGGTATGAACATAAACAGTGATATGTCATGACACCCATGGAACAAAGCAATTGTCAGACAGACAACGGAAACGTGCTGGACGAGTTACTGAAAGCCTCACGAATACTGGCAGACGACACCTATCAGGTGCCGCCCCAGATTATGTGGGTGGACAATTCGACCATCGCCACACTTGGCAACTTCAGTGCGTCGACAGGAAAGGCAAAGAGCAGGAAGACCTTTAATGTGTCGGCAATCGTTGCTGCCTCGTTGGGAAACAAGCAGGTTCTGAAGTACAGAGCCTGTCTGCCAGAAGGAAAGCGTAAGATACTGTATATAGACACCGAGCAGAGCAGATACCACTGCCATGTGGTGATGCAACGCATCCTGAGGTTGGCAGGAGTTCCACAAGACGTGAACACCGCCAACCTGGTATTCTATGGTCTGAGAGAGTATCATCCTACCATGCGACTGCAACTGATAGAACACGCCTTGCAAAAAGAAACCGGGTGCGGTCTGGTTGTCATCGACGGCATCAGAGACTTGATGCTGGACATCAATGATCCATCAGAATCGGTAAGTATCATCAACAAGCTGATGCAATGGTCGAGCATCTACAATCTGCATATCCACTGCGTGCTGCATCTGAACAAAAGTGATGACAATGTGAGAGGACACATCGGAACCGAGTTGAACAACAAGGCAGAGACGGTGTTGGTCATCGCCAAGAGTCAGACCCTAACCAATGCAAGCGAAGTGAAACCATTGAGTCTGCGAGACCGAGAGTTTGAACCATTCGCCTTCAAGATAGACGAAGAAGGTATGCCTGTTGACATCTACGACTACGAGTTTGGAAAGAAAGACGGAAAGGCATCCAAGATGACCATCGGAGACATCACGGAAGAGCAACACGAGAAAGCATTGGAAGTAGCATTCCAAGACAAGGTGGTGTCGGGATATGAACATATGCTGACGGCATTGAGCAAGGGATATGGTGAGATTGGATTTGCAAGAGGTCGAACCACACTATCCAAGCTGTTGACCTATCTGTTGACAAACAAGAAAGTTGTGAAATTGGCAAGCAATGAATACTGTCTGCCCAAGAATTATCCCAGTCTGCCACTGATAGATGAAGATACATGATTCAAAAACATCAATCCGTTCACTCCACATCTATATATGGTGTGGACAGATGAACAGATAACGGAATGAGGATAGAGTAAACAGAAAAAACATGAACATAGATACAGCAAAGACTATCAGCATCATTGACCTGCTGAGGACATTGGACCATGCCCCGGTAAGCATAAGAGGAGACCGATACAACTATCTCTCTCCTATCAGAACCGAGAAGGAACCCTCATTCTGCGTAAGCAAGAAAAGAAATGAGTGGTATGACTTTGGATTGGGGCAAGGCGGTGACATCATCAACCTGAGCAAGCGGCTGTTTGAGACCAATGATGTGAGTGAGGTGTTGAGCCGGTTGGACAAATTGAACATAAGTCATGTGGAACATTCATGCAAAACAATCAAGGCGGCTTCGGTACAGACGGCGGTGAAGATGGAGAACGTGCATCTACACCCCCTGCAATACAATCCCCTGATGTCGTATTTGCGTTCACGCCATATCGACGCAAAGGTGGGCATGAAATATTGCAAAGAAGTATGGTACACTCATGGCAAGAAACGCTATTTCGGTATAGCCTTTGAGAACATACAGAAAGGTATGGAAATCAGGAATCCATACTACAAAGGATGTATGGGACACAAGGATATATCCATAGTGCATGCAGAAGCCATTGGAGTGCAGGAAGCAGTATGCATATTTGAGGGATTTATGGATTTCCTCTCCTTCAAAACCTTGGAAAAACAAGGAGACGGAAGAGCTGTTGTGGATGAGCCATGTGATTATATTGTCTTGAATTCAGTGGCAAACATGCAACGTTGTCTGCAAAGACTGGGCGTGTACGAGCATATATATTGCTTTTTGGACAATGACAAGGCAGGAATGGATGGCTATAGAATTGTCAGGAATGCTTATCCCACCAAGGCGATAGACATGAGCTTTCGCTACAAAGAATATAAGGATGTAAACGACTGTTTAATAGGGAGAAAGAAAGCATGAGGGAAGCAAAAGTGGAATATGACGATATAGCGGATATGCACTGGTGGATGGTGGATCATATTCACTATCTGCCAGCCATGATATATGCTGTATTGTTGATAGATATAGTATCAATCGTTGTCATCATCAAACACAGCAAGGGACTGGGGCAAGACGAGGTATTGGCACGATTAAAAATAGGATGTAGTGTGGCAGTATTCCTGCTTGGGATGCTGCTGGTGTATTATATAGCGTATCTGCTTTGGTAAAAACAAAACCATCATTTTCATTCCATATAGGGATGCAAACGATGGTTCTGTTATAGGCTACTACAAAATCTTTGTTTCAAAGTAATTCTTTATTTTATATATGCCAATATCGTGCTTGTATCTTCCAAAAAGAATTTGAGGATTGACATCGTATTTGTCAGCCTCTTCCTTGATATAAGGAGCTATTTTGTAAGGAACAATGTCACGAGTTCTAGCAAGGAACTTCTTCCAATCAACATTTGGAACAACTGCATTCAATGCAAACTCGTCTGCTTCTGACTCTTCGGAATCTTTCTTTTCGTCAGACAGATTAATCATTGCCTTTCCATCTTTCGTAAGATGATTGAAAACGTGTCCCACTTCGTGTAAAGTAGTAAAAGCAAAATTATCAATAGACGAGATACGTTCTGTGACAACGATAGTCGGATTGTCGCCAATCCAGAAAGACATGCCATCTACAGGAACCTGCCCCACCTTTTTGACAACCATAAAACGTATGCCATACTTATTCAATACTTCGCCAGTCTTTTTTACTGTTTCAGAATTTTCCTTGAAAACATTATTGAGTTCTTTTGTCAGTAAGTCACCACTATTTTTGTCAAAGCTTCCCAATGATTGCTCGTCATTTTTGGAACAGTAATAACAATAGTATTTCCAGGATAAAATATCAACAGGATTAGTTGTTACCTTTTCAGACTTACGATAATATGCCAATTCCATTTCCTTGGCTTTCAGACCAAAGAAATCATCCAAATTATCTACGGCAAACACATCAAAGATGCGTTTGACATCCTCGATGATATTGCCTTTGATAATATTTACTTTTCTAAAGAACTGAGTACTCACGTGTTCTTTGAGCACATTCCATATCTCCAGCATTTTAGTCTGCAACACAACTCTTTCACTCTGTTTTGCACAGTCAAGTTCGTACTGTGTCTGAATGTTCATGAGAAATTTTGCAGAAATGCCGAGGGCATTTTCCAACAATAATGCCATTTCGGGTGTTAGAGAACGTTTACCTTTTATGACATCATTCAGAATTGATTTCTGTATACCAGTGAGTTCGGCCAATTCACTCTGCTTCATATTGCGAGCAGCGAGTTCGTCCTTAATCACCTCTCCCACATGAGTTGCCTCAAATGGTACTGCCTGATTGAAACTAAACTTAGTCATAATGATGTGATATTTCTAATAATTCTATTTCTGTAATGACAATGCTTCCATCAAGAGGAGAACTTTTGAAGATCAATCGCCATGTGTCATTGCAACGTACAGACTCTTGTCCTTTCCTGTCACCATGCAACGCTTCATAATTCAATCCTTTTAAGCGAAAGAGGTCTTCGATTCGTTGAGCAGCCCTCATGTAATCAACAGCTTTCTTGTACCCCTTTATCACTTGGATTGGCAACCTCCTGTATCTCTTGTCTGATGTCTTGCCATTTTCATACAATTCGAGTAAAGCTTCGTCTTCTGATGTTATGTTCATAAAATTTCAGCCATATTTTAATGGTGCAAAGGTAATACTTTTATTTTGATTATCAAAATTGATAACCGAAAATCATCTTATTTATAGATATTTTTAACGAATAATAGCTATTTTTATCGTGAAATCAGTCTATTCGATGAAAAAATGGAAGAACGAAATTATACGTTTGGGCATGAAACCGGTGTGGGACAAAACACCATTACCCAAAATGTGAAAGCAGAGGAAAACAAAAGTTTAAAGTATGATTGAGAGTATGATATATATTTATATTTTGAATATATCTTAAACTTAGAGGGTCATACTTAAAAAAATTCTTTTATGTCGGATTTTACTCTTTACTTTGCACTCGCAACTGGCACGATTGCCACGATACAGAGTATAAATCAATCATAAAACAAAGTATAATATGAGTCCATTTGTGATATTCGCCATCAGCCTTACCATTGCATACGTTATCTACTATGCGGTGATGATAACGAGAGACCTGTATGGCAAGAAGGAAGAAAACAAGAGCAACGAGGAAGTGTTTGATGTGAGCAGCAT
>JBNMLZ010000007.1:0-45173 GCA_050875085.1 Prevotella sp.
AGGTCTATGTCGCGGAATGCGCGGCCTGTCTCGTCGCCTGTTGTAGGCAGAGAGTCGTAGTACTTGATTGAGGCGAGCTTCACGGTGAGGAGGTTCTTCTCAGCCGATGTGCCGCCGATGACGAATGCGATGTGGTAAGGAGGACAAGCGGCTGTACCGAGGCTCTTCATCTTCTCAACGAGGAACGGCAGCAGAGTGCCCTCGTTCTGGATTGTAGCCTTTGTCATCGGGTAGAAATATGTCTTGTTGGCAGAGCCACCACCCTTGGCAACCATCACGAAGCGGTACTCGTCGCCCTCTACAGCCTCGATGTCGATCTGTGCCGGGAGGTTGCAGCGTGTGTTCACCTCGTCGTACATGTTGAGCGGAGCGTTCTGCGAGTAGCGCAGGTTGTCCTGTGTGTAGGTGTTGTAGACACCGAGAGAGAGGGCTTCCTCATCCTCGAAGTCTGTCCATACGCGCTGTCCCTTCTCGCCGTGGATGATGGCGGTGCCGGTGTCCTGGCAGAAAGGCAGGATGCCCTTGCAAGCGGTTTCGGCGTTGCGGAGGAACTGCAGGGCAACATACTTGTCGTTCTCAGAAGCCTCTGGGTCGGAGAGAATCTTTGCCACCTGCAGGTTGTGCTCGCGGCGGAGCATGAACTCAACGTCGTGGAAAGCCTGCTGAGCCAACAATGTCAGGGCCTCCTTTGAGACCTTGAGGATTGTCTTGCCTTCAAACTCACCGGTGCTCACACCTTCCTTGGTGAGCAGACGGTATTCAGTAGTGTCCTTGCCCAACTGGAACATAGGAGCATACTTGAAATCTGGTGTAGATGCCATAATGTTATTTTGTTTAATATTGAATTGTTTGTTGTATATTTGCAAAGTTACATCAAAAATCCGATTAAACGAAACAATTGGCACTATTATTGTCAATAAGTTTGTGGATAAATTATGCGCCGCAATTTTATAGTTGGAGTACCAAACTTTTGTAATCCAATTACCATTACTTTGTAATCGTGTTACAAAGGTTTTGTAACCTGGCTACAATTGCCTTGTAACCAAGTTACCTTTACTTTGTAACACAGCCAATGAGAAATTACTACAAAAAAAATAAAACAAAAACGTTGTTGCCGTTATGCACTCATGCTGCACTTGCCGCAGTCGTGCCTACATTCGTCGCACTTGTTGCGGCGCTTGCAGTAGCGCTCGCACTGCATACAGATGTCATAGCCGAGAAGGGCGCCAAGGATGAAGTCCTCCTCGGGTGTGAGCTGGTTGAGCGGGCGGTTGACGATGAGCCGTATGGCGTCGAGGCACTCACGCCTTCCGAAGTAGAGGTTGAGCACATTGTTGTTGACCGGCTGCACAAGATAGTCGATGCCTTGGCTCTCAAGACGGCGCAGGGCGAAGTCGGCGTACTTCTTGTTGAAGGTGAAGAGCACCATGTGGCGCACACCCTTCTGGTATTCATAAATGTGGTTCATGAGAACCTTCATATCTGTGGGACAAACTTCAGCTTGTGTCATATCTGCTATGTTTTAAGTTACGCTTGCAAAGTTAACGCTTTGCTTTATATATGGCAATACCTAAAAGACATGAATTTTAGCTGCGTGCGGGCACAAAAAAAACACACACCCGACACCTATGCGGTGCCAGATGTGTGCCCTCAAAAAACAATCGTACTTATGTGCAAAAAGTATTACTTATTGTCCTGGATAAGGTTCTCGCCGGTCATGTCGACAGGCTGCTCAAGACCCATGATGTGGAGGATAGACGGAGCAACGTCGGCAAGACGGCCGTCCTTCACTGTTGCTGAGTTGTTGTCGGTGACGTAGATGAACGGAACCGGGTTCAGCGAGTGGGCTGTGTTAGGAGTGCCGTCGGGGTTGATGGCGTTGTCGGCATTGCCGTGGTCGGCGATGATGATAGCCTCGTAGTCGTTGGCCTTGGCAGTCTCGATTACTTCCTTCACGCAGTTGTCGATGGCGTGAACGGCCTTTGCGATGGCGTTGTAGATGCCGGTGTGACCCACCATGTCGCCGTTGGCGAAGTTGACAACGATGAAGTCGTACTCCTGTGTCTTGATTGCGCCGACGAGCTTGTCCTTCACCTCGTATGCGCTCATCTCCGGCTTAAGGTCGTAGGTTGCAACCTTCGGAGAAGGAACGAGGATACGGTCCTCACCCTCGTAGGGAGCCTCGCGACCACCGTTGAAGAAGAATGTAACGTGAGCATACTTCTCTGTCTCGGCTGTGTGGAGCTGGCGCTTGCCGTGCTTTGAGAGATATTCGCCGAGGGTGTCCTGCACGTTCTCCTTCGGGAAGAGGATGTGAACACCCTTGAACGATGCGTCGTAAGGAGTCATGCAGTAGTACTGCAGATCCTTGATGGTGTGCATGCCGTCCTCTGTGTGCTCTGTCTGTGTGAGCACGTCGGTAAGCTCCTTGGCGCGGTCGTTGCGGTAGTTGATGAAGATGACAACGTCGCCCTCCTGGATTGTGCCGTCAACGGTAGAGTTGTTGATCGGGAGGATGAACTCGTCGGTCACACCCTCGTCATAGCTCTCCTGCATTGCCTGCACCATGTCGGTGGCCTGCTTGCCCTTGCCCTCAACGAGCAGGTCGTAAGCCTCCTTCACGCGGTTCCAGCGCTTGTCGCGGTCCATTGCGTAGAAGCGGCCGACGATGCTTGCGATGTGTGCGCCGTTATTATTGCAGCACTCCTGCACCTTCTCGATGAAACCCTTGCCAGACTTCGGATCGGTGTCGCGGCCGTCCATGAAGCAGTGCACGTAGACATCATTCAGTCCGTACTCCTTGCCAATCTCGATGAACTTGAAGAGGTGGTCGAGTGAAGAGTGAACGCCGCCGGTAGATGTAAGACCCATGATGTGGAGCTTCTTGCCGGTCTTCTGAGCGTAGCTGTAAGCGTTAATGATTTCCTGGTTCTTGAGGATAGAGCCGTCCTGGCAGGCACGGTTGATCTTCACGAGATCCTGGTAAACGATACGTCCTGCACCGATGTTGAGGTGGCCCACCTCAGAGTTGCCCATCTGTCCTGCGGGCAGACCTACGTCCTCGCCGCATGTGAGGAGCTGTGAGTGAGCTGAAACAGCTGTGAGATAGTCGATATAAGGAGTCGGTGTGTTGTAGATTACGTCTCCCTTGCCATGCTGGCCGATGCCCCATCCGTCGAGGATCATCAATAAAGCTTTCTTTGCCATAATGTTTGTATGTGTTTTATATATAATGTATAAGTTGTCTGTCGTTTTGCAAAGTTACAATATTCGCGTTGAATGACAAAATAAAGTTGCCGTTTTATCAGCCGCGTTTTATGTTCTTTAATATCCGTTTAATATCCGAATATCTGCTCGGTAGACAGGCGTCGCACCGGTGCGATCTTCTCAAGCGCCTTCATGTCGAGGTTTTTCTCGTCGCCGAGGATGAGGTAGCGCCACGGCTTGCGTGCTACATTGTCGTTGGCGAAGCGCACAATGTCCTCAAGCTTGATTGTCGGCAGTGCGGCGTAGACGTTGCGGCGCATGTCGTAGTCGATGCCGAGTCGCTTTGCGTTGAGATAGGAGTAGATGATGCCCATCTTGGTGATGCGCTGCGAGGCGATGCGCTTCTCGATGGCCTGCTTTGCGAGGTCGAAGGCGGCAGGTGTCTGCGGCAGGGTGTCGAGAATGTTGTTGAACACGCGTATGCAGTCCATCATCTTGTCGTTCTGCGAGATGATGTAGGTGTACACATAGTTGTCGGGCTGCTCCTTGCGGCTTGGTGTGGTGTAGTAGGCCGATGCGCTGTAGGCAAGGCCGCGGCTCTCGCGGAGTTCCTGGAACACCACACCGTTCATGCCACCGCCGAAATACTCGTTGAAGAGCTCAACCTTGGCAGCGTCAGCCGGGTTCCATTTCTGTCCCTCGTCGTGATACTGGAACATGTAGATGTTCTTGGCGTCGTAGGGAGCAATCCAAATCTCGTTCTGCGGGGTCTGCTCACGTGTGTAGAGCTTGCCCTGGGGCACGTCCTTGAGAGACTTCGGTGTGGCGTGGTTCTTGTCGACAACGGCGATGAGCTGCTTCATGTCGAGCGGTCCGTAGTAGAGCACGCTGTGCTTATAGTTCTTCAATCCGGCAATCATGTCGACGAGCGACTGCGGGTCGCGGCTGGCGAGCGACGCGCTGTCGGGCACGTTGCGCACGTAGTTGTAGTCGCCATACATTCCATAACTGCGCAGAGCCTCGAAGTTGGAGCCTTGGTTGAGCTTGTCGTCCTTGCGCGACTTGAGCACCTGGTCGACATACTTCTTGTAGGCGTCGGCATCCACCTTGGCGTGGCTGAGCACATTCTCCATGAGCTTCATAGCCTCGGTCATGTTGTCGCCGAGTCCGGAGAGGTAGATGCTGCTCTGGTCGTTGCCGACACCGATGCTGAAGTTGCATCCCAGCTCGTAGAAACGCTCCTTCACCTGTGTGGCTGTGAGCTTGTCGGTGCCGAGAAGGTCGAAATACTCCTTTGCGTAAGACAGCCACTTGTCGGCCTCCTCGCCAAAGTTGAAGTTGTAGACAAGCGAGAAGAGCTGGTTCTGCTTGTTCTGGATGTAGTAGACGGGCAGTCCCTTCTTGGTGGTTGACTGCGCGAGGTCGTTCTTGTAGTCGAGGAAGCGCGGCTGAATTGGGTCAACCTTCGACTCCTTTATATCCTTGACAAACGCGCTCTGCATGTCGCGGTTGGTAGGTATGGCAGTGATGGCAGGCTTGTCGATTTTCTTCTGCGAAGCGTCCTCGCCCAGCTTCTTGTAGACAACGGCATATCCGTCGGTGAAGTGGCGGCGCGCGAAGTCGACAATCTGCTGCTTGGTCATCTTCGCGATGCGGTCGTACTTCTCGACCTCAGTCTTCCAGTCGCGTCCGTAGACAAACGTGTTCACGAAGTTGTCGGCACGGCTTTCGTTGCTGTCGAGCGAGCGCAGGTAGTCGAGCTTCATGTTGTTGACGATAGCCGGAATGAGCTTGTCGCTGAACTCGCCGCGCTTGATTTTATCTATCTCGGCAAGCATGAGGTTCTTCACGTCGTCGAGCGACTGTCCCTCGTTTGGTATGCCGTAGAGGATGAACTGCGAGTAGTCGCGCAGGTCATAGAGGAATGCCGAGGCACCCTGGCAGCGCATCGACTGGTTGAGGTCGATGTCGAAGAGTCCTGCCTTGCCGTTGCTCAGGAGCTCTGTGATTACGTTGAGCGTGTCGGCCTGCAACGATGCCGACCCGTTCATCTTCCATCCCATCATGATGTTCTCAGCCTCCTTGCCTACAACGGTGGAGTCGACTGGCGCCTTCAGTTCGCGCACGGGAGCGAAATAAGGATACTTCACCTCCGCCGAGCGCTTCCATGAGCCGAAGTAGTGGTCGATGGTGGCAATCACCTTGTCGGGGTCGAAGTCGCCAGCCATGCATATAGCCACGTTGTTGGGCACATAGTAGTGATGGAAATAGTTCTTTATGTTGGTGATAGACGGGTTCTTGAGATGCTCCTGCGTGCCGATTGTGGTCTGTGTGCCATACGGGTGGTTGGGGAAGAGCATGGCTCCGAGAGCCGCAAACTCCTTGCGCACGTCCTTGGTGAGCGAAATGTTGTACTCCTCGTAGACGGCCTCAAGCTCGGTGTGGAAACCGCGGATGACCATGTTCTGGAAGCGGTCGGCCTGGATGCGTGCCCAGTTGTCAACCTCGTTGGACGGGATGTCCTCCACGTAGCATGTCACGTCGTTGTTTGTGTAGGCGTTTGTGCCCTCGGCACCGATCGACGCCATGAGTTTGTCGTACTCGTTGGGGATGAAGTACTTGGCGGCAATCTGCGACACGGAGTCAATCTCGTGGTAGAGCTGCTTGCGCTGTGCAGGGTCGGTGACGGTGCGGTAGTGCTCGTAGCGTCGCTCGATGTCATCGAGATAGGGCTGCTCCTTCTGCATGTCGGATGTGCCGAACTGGCGCGTGCCCTTGAACATGAGGTGCTCAAGGTAGTGAGCCAAGCCAGTTGTCTCGGCAGGGTCGTTGCGCGAGCCGGTGCGCACGGCGATGTAGGTTTGGATACGCGGCTTCTCCTTGTTCACGGAGAGGTAGACCTTCAATCCGTTGGGCAATGTGTAGATGCGTGTCTGCATCGGGTCGCCCTTCACTGTCTCGTAGTCGTAGGCTGAAGCCTGGGCTGAGAAGCCAAGTCCAACAGCCACGGCAGCCGAGAGGAATAGATTTCTTATGTTCATCGTTTTGTTTATTGTTGTTGTTTTCTGCTGTTGTTGCCTTTCGGATAAAAGCAAAAAAGGGTGCTTCTCGCGACTTTACAGCACACAAGAAAGCACCCATTTGCTAATATTTCGTTTTACAAGAAATTAGTCCTTGTTGGAACGCTTGCGCTCCAGATGGTCAAGAATGGCCTTGCGCATACGTATGCTCTTCGGTGTCACCTCCACAAGCTCGTCGCCCTTGATGTACTCAAGGCACTCCTCAAGACTCATCACAGTCTTCGGAATAACGCGGGCCTTGTCGTCGGAGCCACTGGCGCGGACGTTGGTCAACTGCTTTGCCTTTGTCACGTTGATGACGAGGTCGTTGTCGTGGACGTGCTCGCCTACCACCTGTCCGGCATACACTTCCTCACCCGGATCGATGAAGAACTTGCCACGGTCCTGAAGCTTGTCGATAGAGTAAGCGTAGGCAGTGCCGGTCTCCATAGCAATCATCGAACCGTTCATGCGGCGAACAATCTCGCCCTTGTACGGCTGATACTCCTTGAAGCGGTGAGCCATGATGGCCTCGCCCTGGCTGGCTGTGAGCACATTGGTACGCAAGCCGATGATGCCGCGCGACGGGATGTCGAACTCGATGTCAACACGGTCGCCCATGGTCTGCATTGATGTCATCTCACCCTTGCGGCGTGTCACCATATCAATCATCTTGCTGGCGAACTCCTCAGGCACGTTGATTGTGAGTTCCTCGATAGGCTCACACTTCTGGCCGTCGATTTCCTTGTAGATAACCTGCGGCTGGCCGACCTGAAGCTCGTAGCCCTCGCGACGCATTGTCTCGATGAGCACAGAGAGGTGGAGCACGCCACGGCCACTGACAATCCACTTGTCGGTAGAGTCCTCAAACGGACGCACGCGCAATGCAAGGTTCTTCTCAAGCTCCTTCTGCAGGCGGTCGTTGATGTGGCGTGATGTCACGAACTTGCCTTCCTTGCCGAAGAACGGAGAGTCGTTGATGGTGAAGAGCATACTCATGGTAGGCTCGTCGATGGCGATTGGAGGCAGTGGCTCCGGATTCTCGAAGTCGCAGATGGTGTCGCCAATCTCGAAGCGCTCAAGACCCACGATGGCGCAGATGTCGCCTGAGTGAACCTCGGGCACCTTCTTCTGACCCATACCCTCGAACACGTGGATTTCCTTGATCTTGGTCTTCTCCTGCGAACCGTCGCGGTGTGCGATGGTCACGTTCATGCCCTCCTTGAGAGTACCGCGGTGGATACGGCCTACGGCGATACGTCCGGTGTAGCTTGAATAGTCGAGCGAAGTGATGAGCAACTGCGGGGTGCCCTCAAGCACTTTCGGAGCCGGAATCACCTCGACAATCTTGTCGAGCAGATAGTCGATGTTGTCGGTAGGCTTCTTGTAGTCCTCAGCCATCCAGCCGTTCTTTGCCGAGCCGTAGACAACGGGGAAGTCGAGCTGGTCCTCGGTGGCGTTGAGCGAGAACATGAGGTCGAACACCATCTCATACACCTCCTCAGGGCGGCAGTTGGGCTTGTCAACCTTGTTTACTACAACGATAGGCTTCAGTCCAAGCTGCAAGGCCTTCTGGAGCACGAAGCGTGTCTGTGGCATCGGGCCCTCGAAAGCGTCGACAAGCAGGATGCAGCCGTCTGCCATGTTGAGCACACGCTCCACCTCGCCGCCGAAATCGGAGTGTCCCGGGGTGTCAATAATATTGATTTTTGTGCCTTTCCAGTTGATAGAAACGTTCTTGGAAAGGATTGTTATTCCTCGTTCACGTTCCAGGTCGTTGGCATCCAACACCTGGCCACTGTTATCCTGGCCGTCGCGGAAGAGCTTTCCCGCCAACATCATCTTGTCCACAAGTGTGGTCTTGCCATGGTCTACATGGGCAATAATCGCAATGTTTCTAATGTCTTGCATTTATCTATACCTTAATAAAAAACTTTTTGCAAAGTTACGAACTTTTGTTCATATACAGAAACTTACGACACTAAAATCACCAATACAATTGTTTATATAAGCATTTTTTCTGATATATCATCGTCTTTTGCGTTATAATTTCACGGTTTGGAAATTTTACATAAATACTTTCGGAAATTCAAAATATTATTGTAGCTTTGCAGACGATTAAACATTGTAATAATTTCAAATTCCCATACAACGACAAATGGAAAATACAAAGACATACACCCACGATGAAGCTTTCGAGGCTTCATTGAAGTATTTCTCCGGCGATGAGCTTGCCGCCCGCGTTTGGGTGAACAAGTATGCCATGAAGGACAGCTTCGGCAACATCTACGAGAAGTCGCCCGAGGACATGCACCACCGCATAGCACGCGAGATTGCACGCATCGAGGAGAAATACCCCAACCCGATGACCGAGCAGGAGGTTTTCAACCTGCTCGACCACTTCCGCTACATCGTGCCAGCCGGCAGCCCTATGACCGGCATCGGCAACAACCACCAGGTGGCGTCGCTGAGCAACTGCTTCGTCATAGGAGTAGAGGGCGACGGCGACTCCTACGGTGCCATCATGCGCCTCGACGAGGAACAGGTGCAGCTGATGAAACGCCGTGGCGGAGTTGGACATGACCTCTCGCAGATTCGCCCGAAGGGCTCACCTGTGAACAACTCTGCGCTCACGTCAACCGGACTCGTGCCGTTCATGGAGCGCTACAGCAACTCCACACGCGAAGTGGCACAGGACGGGCGACGCGGCGCGCTCATGCTGTCGGTGAGCATCAAGCACCCCGACAGCGAGGCTTTCATCGACGCAAAGATGACCGAAGGCAAGGTGACGGGCGCCAACGTAAGCGTGAAGATTGACGATGAGTTTATGCGCGCCGCCACCGAGGACAAGCCGTATGAGCAGAAGTTCCCTATCGACTCCGACAAGCCTATCATGCGGAAGGAAATATCTGCCAAACAGCTCTGGGAGAAAATCGTGCACAACGCATGGAAGAGTGCCGAGCCGGGCGTGCTGTTCTGGGACACCATCCTGCGAGAGAGCATCCCCGACTGCTACGCCGACCTCGGGTTCCGCACCGTCAGCACAAACCCGTGCGGCGAGATACCACTCTGCCCCTACGACTCGTGCCGACTACTGTCGATCAATCTCTACTCCTATATAGAGAACCCGTTCACACCGGAAGCCCGCTTCAACTTCGACCTCTTCCGCGACCATGCAACCAAGGCACAGCGCATAATGGACGACATCGTTGACCTTGAGCTTGAGAAGATTGACCTCATAATGGCGAAGATACGCCGCGACCCGCAGAGCGACGACATCAAGCACGCCGAATACCACCTCTGGGAGAAAATCAAGGACAAGAGCTCAAAGGGACGACGCACCGGAGTCGGCATCACAGCCGAGGGCGACATGCTCGCCGCCATGGGACTGCGCTACGGCACACAGGAGGCTACCGACTTCAGCGTAGACGTGCACCGCACACTGGCGCTGACAGCCTACCGCTCGTCTGTCACGATGGCCGAGGAGCGCGGGGCTTTCTCCATCTTCGACGCCGAGCGCGAGAAGAACAACCCGTTCCTACTGCGCATAAAGGAGGCCGACCCACAGCTCTACGACGACATCATGGCACACGGCAGACGCAACATCGCCTGCCTCACCATCGCGCCTACCGGCACAACATCGCTCATGACGCAGACAACAAGCGGCATCGAGCCTGTTTTCATGCCTGTCTACAAGCGCCGACGCAAGGTGAACCCAAATGACACCGACGTGCACGTGGACTTCGTCGACGAGGTGGGCGACTCTTTCGAGGAGTACATCGTCTACCACAAGAAGTTCCTCGAATGGATGCGAATCAACGGAATCGACACCGAAAAGCGATACACGCAAGAGGAAATCGACGACCTCGTGGCGCGCTCACCTTATTATAAGGCTACTGCCAACGATGTTGACTGGCTCATGAAGGTGCGTATGCAGGGTGCAATCCAGAAATGGGTTGACCACTCCATCAGCGTCACCGTAAACCTGCCAAACGATGTCGACGAGGCGCTTGTCAACCGACTCTACGTAGAGGCTTGGCGCTCGGGATGCAAGGGATGCACCATCTACCGCGACGGCTCTCGTGCCGGTGTGCTCGTGTCGGCATCGAAAAAGGACAACAAAAAGAAGAAAGCTGCCGCCACTCCTGCCAGAGAGAAGCACATCGTGCAGGTGGACGGACGCATCGTGCAGGAGACCCGCCCGAAGGAACTCGACTGCGACGTGGTGCGCTTCCAGAACAACAAGGAGAAGTGGGTGGCTTTCATCGGACTGCTCGACGGCTATCCTTACGAGATCTTCACCGGACTGCAGGACGACGAGGAGGGCATAGCATTGCCTAAGACCGTCACCAAGGGACGCATCATCAAGCAGACAGGCCCTGACGGAAAGAAACGCTACGACTTCCAGTTTGAGAACAAGCGCGGCTACAAGACTACCGTTGAAGGATTGTCGGAGAAGTTCAACCCAGAATACTGGAACTATGCCAAGCTCATATCCGGAGTGCTGCGCTACCGTATGCCTATCGACCACGTGATAAAGCTCGTCAGCTCACTGCAGCTCAAGGACCAGAGTATCAACACATGGAAGAACGGCGTGGAGCGCGCCCTCAAGAAATACGTTGTCGACGGCACTGAAGTGAAGGGGCAGGTGTGCCCCGTATGCGGACATGAGTCGCTCGTCTACCAAGAGGGATGCCTGATTTGCAAGAACTGCGGCGCCTCGCGCTGCGGATAACACATTATTAATCTTAACGCGCCCTCGCCACCGGCTGAACACCGGAGGCGAGGGCACATTAATAATATATACACACACCAATCATGACAAATCTCACACAGTCGTTCATCCACATCACTGACATACGCCTTCACGCACGCCACGGCGTGCTGCCGCAAGAGCAGCTAACCGGCAACGACTACTCCATCGACATACGCATAGGCTACGACATCAGCCGCGCCATGCAGTCAGACAATGTAGACGACACGCTGAACTACGCCGAGGTGTACAACACCATCAAAGAGGAGATGCTCAAGCCGTCAAAACTCATAGAGCATGTTGCCGGACGCATAGCCAACCGGCTAATCGGCGAGCATCCGCTCATTTCCACAATAACGCTGCGCATCACCAAGCAAAATCCGCCTATGGGTGCCGACTGCCAAGGTGCAGGCGTGGAAATACACGTGACCAACGAAAAAACTAAATGATTGTTTGCAGTTTTATCAAATTATTGGCTAACTTTGCAGCGAAATAAATTGCATGTCAACCGATTAAATGATTACCCAGGCAGACGTGCACAATAACCCATAGCAAGAAACAAAACTCGAAGTATATCCCGTTTATGACAAAAAAAGTACTGTTCGCATTGCTTTTCATCATATCATTTGTAACCGCAGTGGCGGCTGCAAACAGGAAATTCACGCTCTGCATCGATGCAGGACACGGAGGCAAGGACACTGGAGCGCCAGGCTCAATATCCGTAGAGAAGAACATCAACCTCAACGTGGCCCTTGCATTCGGACGCTACGTGGAGCGCAACTGCCCCGACGTGAGCGTGGTCTACACGCGCCGCACTGACGTGTTCATTCCGCTTTACGAACGCGCCGAGATTGCCAACCGCAAGAAAGCCGACCTGTTCGTGTCGGTGCACACCAACGCCCTGAAGGGCAACCACACCATGCGCGGCTTCGAGACCTACACCCTCGGCGACGGCACATCGCACGCAAAGTCGACCAACCTTGACGTGGCAAAACGCGAGAACTCAGTCATACTGCTCGAAAAGGACTACCAGCAACACTACGTAGGATTCGACCCAAGCTCACCAGAGAGCAACATCATGTTCGAGTTCATACAGGACAAGAACCTGTCACGAAGCATCGAGCTTGCCAAGATGATGCAAAAGCACGTGTGCAGCACTGCCAACCGCCCAAACAAGGGCGTACACCAGCAAAACCTTGCCGTGCTGCGACTCACGTCAATGCCGGCTTGTCTCATCGAGCTTGGCTACATATCCACACCCGACGAGGAACAGATGCTCAACAACCAGCAACAAATCGACAACATCGCGCGCGGAATATACAACGCCTTCGTGGAATACAAGAACAAGTATGACACTGGCATGACTGTTCCCTACAAGCCCCTGTCCGACCCCATGCCCGAACAGAACAGCGGCAATGGTGCCAACACACGCTCAATGCCAACATCACAGGACAACGACAAAGACTCCCAAAACGACGGACAGAAGTCTGAAAACAACGACAGACAGAACGACTACATGCCGGAACTGCGCAAGTCGCCGACACGCAAAAACGCGGAACGGAAGGCGGAACAGGACAACACTCAACGCCCTGCCACGCGCAAATCACAACAGGCAGTCAACCAGTCGCAGCCTGTATTCAAGATACAGGTGCTCGTGTCGCGCCAACGCCTTAAAAAGGGCGACCACAATTTCAAGGGACTTGAGGGATGCGAGCCTTACGAGGAAAACGGAATGGTGAAATACACCTACGGCGCATCCAACAACTACAACGAGATATACCGCCTGCGCAAGGAAATCCTCGAAAAATTCCCCGGGGCGTTCATCATAGCCTTCAAGAACGGCGAGAAGATGGATGTCAACCAGGGCATACGTGAGTTCAAGCAAAACAGAAACAAATAAAAACACAAACAGAATATGAAAGCGTTTACAAAGGAAGTGAAAATCGCAATCGTCGCAATCGTCGGTGTGATTATACTGTTTTTCGGTATGAACTTTCTGAAGGGCCTCAACCTCTTCTCTTCGACCGACGACTACTACATAGAGTTTAAGAACATCAGCGGCCTGTCGTCGTCAAGCCCCATCTATGCCGACGGCTACCAGGTGGGCACGGTGAAGAACATCATCTACGACTACTCCGGCGAACACCCAACCCGCGTGCTCGTGGGACTCGACAAGGCGATGCGTATACCTGTAGGCTCATCGGCAGAAATTGAAAGCGACATGATGGGCAACGTGAAAGTGAACCTGTTGCTCGCCAACAGCCCACGTGAGCGTGTCATGCCTGGCGGTACCATCATTGGCGATGTCAACGCCGGTGCTCTCGGCAAGGCAGCCGAGATGATTCCGACGATAGAAAAGATGCTGCCAAAAATCGACAGCATCCTCGCCAGCGTCAACATGCTGCTCGCCGACCCAGCCCTCGCGCAGTCGCTCCACAACGTGCAGACCATCACGTCGAACCTCACAACCTCGTCTGCCGAACTCAACACACTCATGAAGCAACTCAACCATGGCGTGCCTGTGATGATGGCAAAGGCCAACGGCGTGCTCGACAACACCAACAGGCTCACAGGCAACCTTGCCGCACTCGACATAGAGTCGACCAAGCGACAGGTCGACCAGACCATAAGCAACGTACAGGAACTCACCGCCAAGCTCAACAGCAACAACGGCACACTCGGACTGCTTATGAACGACGCCTCGCTCTACAACAATCTCAACTCCACAATGCAGAGCGCCGACTCACTGCTTGTCAACCTTCGACAGCATCCTAAGCGCTACGTTCACTTCTCCCTGTTCGGAAAGAAAGACAAATAAGACTTCTTACAACATACGAATGTTTCACGGCTCCAGAACAAATCTGGAGCCTTTTTTATTGCTTTTCGCAATCGGCAACCGCTCCCTGTACAGGTAAATATGCACACCTGTGCCACCCTTACCCCGACACAAGCATTAACCTGCATAAAATCAGGCATTTAAGAGGATTTTTACCTACACTGTTTCACGAAATCATAAAAAAACATAACTTTCGGGGTATAAGCCTGTTATGACACCTCATTATACCGTTAAAACAACAGTTTGACTTGTTCAACTCAGAAATAATTACTAATTTTGCAGACGATATTAATAGTAACAAACTGTCGAAAGACTATTTTTTAACACACCATAGCCAATGAATTTAGGTCCTGACAAGCTTTGGGACAAATGTCTTGCGCTCATACGCGAGAACATTTCCGAGCAACAATATAATGCATGGTTCAAGAGAACTGTCTTCGAATCCTTCAACGAGGAGTCGAAGACGGTACTGCTGCGCGTACCGAGCCCGTTCGTGTACGAGTATCTCGAAGAGAACTATGTAGACCTGTTGCGCAAGGTGCTCACGCACACATTCGGCAAGGGTGTGAACCTGTCATACCGTATCGTCACCGACAACGAGAACAAGAAGACTCAGGTAGTGGAAGGCGAAGAGCCTACAGACGAATCAATGCGTCCGCGCCAGCGCGAACATGCCAACGAGTCGCCCAGCGCTCTCGACAGAGCACCGCTGCAGCAAATCGACCCACAGCTGAACCCACACCTTACTTTCAAAAACTATATTGAGGGCAACAGCAACAAGCTTCCACGTGCCATCGGACAGACCATCGCCGAGCACCCGCAGAACATGCAGTTCAACCCGTTCTTCGTGTTCGGTCCGTCGGGTTGTGGCAAGACACACCTTATTAATGCTATCGGTGTTGAGGCAAAGCGCCTCTATCCGCAGAAACGTGTGCTCTACATCAGCGCGCGCCTGTTTGAGGTGCAGTACACCAACTCCGTACTGCGCAACACAATCAACGACTTCATCAACTTCTATCAGACTATCGACGTGCTGATAGTAGACGATATACAAGAGTGGGAAGACAAAAAAGGCACCCAGAACACCTTCTTCCACATATTCAAATACCTGTTCAGCAACGGCAAGCGCATCATTCTTGCCTGCGACCGCCCTCCAGTGGAACTCAAGGGCATGAACGAGCGTCTCATCACGCGCTTCTCATGCGGCCTTATTGCCGAACTTGAGAAGCCTAACGTGCAACTGTGCGTTGACATCCTGGAAAGCAAGATACGCCACGACGGGCTCAACATTCCCGAGGACGTGGTGAAGTTTATTGCCTCAACAGCCAACGGCTCCGTGCGCGACCTGCAGGGTGTCGTAAACTCGCTCATGGCATACAGTGTTGTCTACAACTGCAACATCGACATGCAGCTTGCACAGCGCGTCATCAAGCGTTCCGTCAAGGTGAACGACAACCCGCTCACCATCGACGAAATCATCGAGAGCGTGTGCCAGCACTACAACGTCACGCCTGCCAACATCAACAGCCGCAGTCGCAAGAAAGACTACGTGATGGCCCGACAAGTGTCGATATACCTTGCGCAAAAGTACACCAAGATGCCGGCAAGCCGTATCGGACGTCTCGTCGGCGGACGCGACCACTCCACCGTGATATACAGTTGCAACCAGGTGGAACGACGCTTGAAAATAGACCAGAAGTTCTCAAGCGAGATAACAAGCATTGAAAACTCATTCCGTTCAAGATAGTAAAATGTTGACAAAAGGACGCTTTGCGCCGTCGCCCACTGGACGTATGCACCTTGGCAATGTGTTCAGTGCACTTCTGTCGTGGCTGTCGGCCAAATCAAAGGGCGGCTCATGGCTGCTACGCATAGAGGACATCGACCCGCAGCGGTCGAAACACGAGTATGCAGAACTTATTATGGACGACCTGCAATGGCTCGGGCTGCCATGGGACGATGGTCCATACTACCAAAGCGACCGTGGCGACATCTACGAAAAATACCTGCAACAGCTTAAAGACCGTGGCATGACTTACCCGTGCTATTGCACACGTGCCGACATCCTCGCCACACAAGCACCCCATGAGAGCGACGGACGTGTGGTATACAAAGGCACATGCCGCAATCTTGCCCCTGGTCTGCGCACTGGCCCTGCCGCCATCAGGATGAAGGTGCCGCCCGTGGGCGAAGGCATCGTGACCTTCACCGATGGACACTACGGCACCCACAGCATCGATCTTGCCACACACTGCGGCGACTTCATCGTGCGACGCAAGGACGGGGCATGGGCCTACCAGCTTGCCGTGGTAGTAGACGACGCTCTTATGGGTGTCAACGAAGTGGTGCGCGGCCGCGACCTGCTGCTATCGTCGCCTCAACAGATTTTCCTTGCCCGCGAGTTGGGCTTCACTCCACCACACTTTATCCACCTGCCGCTGCTTTGCAACCAACAGGGGCAACGGCTGTCGAAGCGCGACCGCAGCCTCGACATGGCGTCACTCCGCCAGCGCTTTTCCCCACAAGAGATTATAGGAATGCTCGCCTATGCAGCAGGACTCCAGCCCGAACCAACACCCGTCTCGGCTCACGACCTTATCGACGGCTTCTCATGGGACAAAATCAAGAAAGACGACATCACGATTTCTGTGTGATGACGTTTTTCCCTACTCCACTTTAGGGAAATCCATACTGCTTATTATGGATTTCCCCTTTGCCACAAAAATACTAATGCCTATCTTTGCAACATCAAAACAAGCAACGGAGTATTAACCCTTTAAAAGCAAAGATTATGAAACGTGTATTAATCGCTATCGTAGCATTGGTTATAAGCCTGTCAACAGCAAGCGCACAGCGTCTGACCAACATCAGCGTTGAGGCACAGTATATCACCGACAAGATGGCTCTTGAACTTGGACTGAGCAGCTACCAGCGCAACAGCATCCTGCAGCTTAACCTCAACTATCTGAACGGCATCACGTCCTACCGCGACATAAACTCAAAGATATGGAAGCAGCGCAACCGCTCGCTGAAGGCATTGCTCAACAGCACGCAGTGGGCTCTCTACCAGAACGCCGCCTACTTCTACCGTCCTATCGGCTGGAAAGACGGTGCCTACGTTCACAACATCTACGCCCGCTATCCGCAGCGCCATTACGACTGCAAGTTTCCACCTCCACCACACAAGAAGGGCAACAAGGAATTCAAGAAGCATGGACCTGGCAAGCATGGGCCTGGCAAGCATGACTTCGGCGGACCGGACAGACGTGACTTCGGCGGACCGGACAAGCGAAATTTCGGCAGCCGCAGATAACATAACAAAGCCGCAGACAACATAATGAAGATGTGTAAAAACTATAGGCAACGCGCCACTTTCAGGTGCGTTGCCTATAGTTTTTACACATCTTCATTTTTTATATTATTGTTTGCTCTAATTTGCTGTTTAAAGAAATAATGACTAAATTTGTAGTCATAACAGTAATATAGTGTAAACAAAACCCAATCTATGACAAACAAACCATTATTATCACTTGCCATCGCAATTGGCTCACTCACATTTTCAGCCACAGCATCGGCACAAAATCTCCTCCCAAAGCCACAGTCATTCACTCCAGGCAAGGGCATGTTCAGTACCAGTGCCACCGGATACCGCGTGGTGAACGAGGCTGGAGCCGACGCCGAGAACATATACTCAAAGCCATGGATAGCCAAGAACAACGACAAGGCTCGCCAAGTGGTGCTATTCAAGCGTTTGAGAGCCAACGGCAAGGTGTCGCCCGAGGCCTACCGCCTGCACGTCACGGGCGACTCCATCGTCATCAGCGCGGCATCTGCCGACGCCTTCCGCTATGCATGGCAGACCATCGCACAGCTCACCACAAAGAAAGGCATCGTGGCTTGCGACATACAAGACGCGCCAGCCTACAAGTGGCGCTCGCTCATGCTCGACGTTTCGCGCCACTTCTTCCCCATTGAATTCCTCAAGAAGCAAATCGACGTGATGGCGCAATACAAGTTCAACCGCTTCCACATACATCTCACCGACGCTGCCGGATGGCGCATCGAGATAAAGCGCTACCCGCGGCTCACCAACTTTGCGGCTTGGCGCCCCAACCGCACATGGAAGGAATGGAACAACACCGGCAACCAGTACGTGGCTGAGGGCACCGAGGGTGCCTATGGTGGCTACTACACGCAAGACCAGTTGCGCGACCTTGTGAAATACGCCGCCGAACGCGGTATCACAATCGTGCCAGAGATAGAGATGCCAGGACACTCCGAGGAGGTGCTCACCGCCTACCCCGAGCTTTCCTGCACCCATGAGCCTTACAAGCAGGCCGACTTCTGCGCCGGAAGCGTTGCTACCTACGATTTCCTTGAGAATGTGCTCAAGGAGGTGATGGACATCTTCCCGTCGGAATATATCCACGTGGGAGGCGACGAGGCTGCCAAGAAGTCGTGGGACGACTGCCCGGTTTGCCAGAAGAAGATGAAGGAACTGGGCTGCGACAAGAACGGATTGCAGGCTCACCTCATCGCCCACATGGGCAAGTTCCTGAGCGAACACGGACGGCAGCTCGTGGGCTGGGACGAAGTGATTGCCGGAAACCTGTCCGACAACACGACCGTCATGGTGTGGCGCGGCACCGAATATGCACACAAGGCCATAGAGCACGGCTACAACGTGGTGCTTTCTCCTGGTGCCTACTGCTATCTCGACGCCTACCAGGATGCCCCGTCCACACAGCCAGAGGCCAACGGTGGCTACCTGCCGCTGCAAAAGGTCTACAGCTATGTACCCGGAGAAGACCTGCCCGACGACGAGCGCGCAAGAATTACTGGCGTGCAGGGCAACCTGTGGTGTGAGTATGTGCCCACGCAGGAACAAGCAGAGTATATGTTTTATCCTCGCGCGCTTGCCATTGCCGAGATTGGCTGGAACGGCACCAAGACGAAGAACTATCCCGAGTTCCGCCAGCGTGCCATCGCGCAGGAGGAACATCTGAAGAAAGAGGGCGTCAACGTGTTCGACCTCAAGAAGGAATATGGCGAACGCAAGGAGTCGCTAAATTCTGTAAAGCACAAGGCTGTGGGCTGCAAGGTCATCTACAACCGTCCATACAACGACTCCTACAAGGCGCAGGGCGAGACCACTCTCACCGACGGAAACTTCGGAGGATGGGCATTCGGCGACAAGCGCTGGCAGGGATTTATCGGCAAGGACTACTGCATGGACGTGACTGTTGACCTCGGCTCAAAACAGAAGATTTCGTCGGTTGCCACTGACTTCATGCAGAGTTGCGGACCGGAGATTTACTTCCCTGGCGAATACCGCGTCAGCGTCAGCGACAACGGCACCGACTTCACCGAAGTCTACCGCCAAACCTATGAGCTGAAGAAGACCGACACACCCGAGTTCAAGTCGCTCACATGGAAGGGCAGCAGTCAGGCACGCTACATCCGCGTGCAGGCTAAAGCAGGAAAAGGCTGGGTGTTTGCCGATGAGATTGTGGTGAAATAATCAGAACCGTTCAATGGCTACAATTTCTAAAGAAACCATATCCGGCACACCGTGCAAGCTGTGCGTATGCGGCACACCGGAATTCATTCTCATTCAGCCTTCTGCCCGTCATGAGGAGAAGGCTGATGGGATGAGCCGTGAGTTCAACGTGCTTGAGAGCAGCGGCAAGGGTTTTGTAATGGCTACATTCGACACCGGCGACTGGGCGCGTGCGCTCATGCCGTGGCAAGACACTGCCGTGTCGCGCGACGTGGAGGTTGGGCTACATGCCCGCGACACGCTCTATTTCATTGAGCAAAGCCTTCTGCCATGGCTTGCAAACCGCTACGGCAACCTGCCATGCATAATCGGCGGCTACTCACTTGGCGGACTCTTCGCCCTGTGGACCGCTATGGAGACAGCCACGTTCAGCGCTGTGGCTGCCGCGTCGCCGTCGCTGTGGATTGACGGTTGGCTGAACTACGCACAGAGCCACCCAATAATGGCAAAGAACGTGTACATCAGCTTGGGCGACCGCGAGGAGCACTGCCGCAACCAGCGCATGAAGCGCATCGGTGACTGCGTGCGACAGCAGCACGAAATCCTGAGAATGCAACTCGGCGATGCCCACACCACACTCGAATGGAACCACGGCGGACACTTTGGCGAGGAGGCTGAGCGCACGGCACGGGCTTTTGCCTGGTGCATGCAAAACTGTTGAACATTCATGAAAATAGGATACACTATGAAACGATTAGCATTTTTATTCGCAACACTCCTGCTATTTGCCATCGGCATGACGGCGCAGCGAAACCGACCAGCGTCACAGCATGGCAAGCCTGCTGCCAACTCTGTGGAAAAAACAGCCTACCGCCCCGAGGTACTGATAGAGACCACTATGGGCAACATCCGCGTGCAGCTGTACAACGAAACCCCACTCCACCGCGACAACTTCCTCAAGCTCATACGCGACTACCACTTCTACGACTCGCTGCTCTTCCACCGCGTCATACCCGACTTCATGATTCAAGCCGGCGACCCCTACAGCAAGAACGCGCCTGCCGGAACATTGCTTGGCGACCACTCCCTCGACTACAACATACCTGCCGAGATACGCCTGCCTCAGCTCTTCCACAAGCGTGGCGCACTGGCTGCCGCGCGCGAACCCGACGAGGTGAACCCACAGCATGAGTCGAGCAGCTCGCAGTTCTACATTGTATACGGCAAGAAGCAGACCGATGCTGCTCTCGCAAAGCAGCAGCACCGTCTCGACTCGATATTCAACGACAGCATAAAGATGACACCCGAGATGATTGAGCAGTACAAAAACATCGGCGGCACGCCTCATCTCGACGGTGCCTACACTGTGTTTGGCGAAGTGGTTGAGGGAATGGATGTGGTGGACAAGATACAGCGCGTGGAGCGCGACAAGAACGACCGTCCACTGGCTGACGTCAGAATAATAAAAGCCACGATTATAAAAGACTTGCCAGGAATAAAAACGGTTGCAGGCAAGAAAACAAGCCACCGTAACCGTTAGCAACCAAGTACTTTATTGGGGGTATGTTGAAATGCGACATTATCCGTGGCGGAGGCCAGAGACATCCGCCACGGATAATCGTTTCGCCCCCCTTTCTATTTGTCCAACAAGAACGGGCGATTGTTCCTGTTCACTATTGTATAAGTGTAGGTTTGGTTAAACCGGTTGATGAATATCACCTTTATCGTGCGGTACTTCTTCGATGTTGGTCGCGCGCGGAACAGATGCTGCGTCTTGGCAAGCTGTGGCTTGCGCGGCTTTGTGAGCAGGAAAGCCTCGTCGTCGTCGGTAAACTGCTGCATACGTCCTTTATACTTGCCATCCTCATACCACACCACGCGGCAATGCGGATCCCACTCCCACACATTGGCAACCACATAGTCCTTCTGCGTGCGGAACTCTCCAGGCTTGTACACCCTCAGCTGATACACCGACTTTGAGTTGGTAGCCTTATACTGCCATCTCATCGTCGTTCCGTCGACAGTGGCTATCATGTAGCCGTTGGGAGCGCCGTCACGGTTGAGGTTGCTCGTCCACCAGGCTCCGCACGCGGCGGCAATGTTGTGCTGGTACAGACGTGGCGTCACCTCAACGTTCTCGAAGAAATGGGTATGTCCGGCAAACACGTGCACATTCCACGGAGCAAGCACCTCGGCAAGCCGCTGCGCGTTGAGAATGTTGTCAATAGGCTCCATGGCGTTCCATGCCGGGGCGTGCATGTTGAGAATCACCATCACGTCCTTGGGCACATAGCTTAGGTCGCGCTCCAGCCACCGCATGTCCTCGTCGGTTATCTCCTCCTCATACTTGCAGTTGCCACGGTAGTTGATGTTCTTCATCGTAATGATGTGGCACTTGCCGATGTTGAAAGAGTAGTTCACGGGGCCGAAATACCGTCCGAACATCTTCTCGGCATAGTTTGCCGCCCCCACCTCCGAGTTGTGCAGGTCGGCATAGGCCTTCTGGAAGTCGTGGTTGCCGATGCACTGGAAGAACGTCATGCGATGGTTGCGCAACGACTGCTTGTACTGCGGATAGAGGGCCATGTTGTCGAACATCACGTCGCCAAGCGTCATGCCTATCACCTCACCCGTCTTGCGCAGTGCGGCGGCAGAGTGCATGATGCTCGTCACCGTCTCCGAGCGCCAGCGCTTCATGTCGTGGGCATTGAGAATCTGCGGGTCGCTCACGGCTATGTAGTGAAACTTGTCGGATATGGTGTCGCGGCGGTGCAGCACGAAGTTCGTCTTCGAGCGGTTGGCCAAAGCCTCGCCCACGGGCACGTAGAATCCGCTGGCGATGCCGTCGGTCTGGGGCAACTGATATTCGCGCGGTGTGGATATCGCGACAAACTTGCTCACCGTCGTGTCAGTCGGCAGCTGCCAGGCGCCACGCTTGTCGGTGCGGCAGAACTCGCGGCCGTTGTTCACCACCACTCCTGCAATGCCCCGACCGTTCTCGTCGACCACATTGCCCTTCAACACCAAAGCCTTGTCAACAGGTCTACCGCTGACAAGACCTACAAACAAAACCAATCCAAGGAAGACCCTTATGCTCATACGCATCATCTTTTTAGTCTTCGCAAAGATACCAATGTTATGTTTCATAACCATTGCATTTATAAATACAGGAGGCTACGGTTTTTTAACTCCGTAGCCTCCCTCCTTATTTAGATTTTAAAAAGCTGTTCTCTATTCAGTCTTACTTCGACAGATTAGCAATAGTGGCAATCATGGCAGCAATCGACGACATGCTCGATCCAAGACTCATAGTCTCGGCAACACTCATCTTGCGCTTCAGCTTGGCAGGAATCACAATCTCGCAGCCCGGCTGCACCTTGGCGCCATGGCTTAGCTTAGCCACCTTGCCGTTCATATAAATAATGTAAGCACGGCCCTTCACTGCGTCGCTCGCGTAGCCGCCAGCCTGGTCGATGTAGAACGAGGCACGCTTGCCTTTCTCGTAAGCCACGGTGTTGGAATACATCACAGCACCGTTCACCTTCACCGTTCCGTTGTACTGCGGCACTATCAGGCGGTCGCCCTCTCGCAGCACGATGTCGGCATCGCTGCCCGGATTCTTAATCGCCTCCTCAAGGTCGATGCCCACAGGATACTCGTCAGGCACATTGAACTTTGATATGTTGGCCTGCTTTGAGCCTTCGGCTGCCGACTGCAGGCTGCTCGCGTTGCTGCTGCTTGCCATAAGCTGCAGCAGGTTCTTCTGCTGCTGTTCCTGCTCCATCTTGAGGGCGGTGCGCATACGCTCCTTCTCCGCCTCGGTAGCACGGCGCATGAGGCGCGCGCCACGTATGTAGGCGAGTCCGTTGCTGCCTCCGGCACGCTTGAAGAGGTCGCTCACGCGGGTGTTGTTGGCTGTCAGCGTGTAGTCGCCTGCAAACATCACCTCGCCTTCCACCGACACGTTCTTCTGTGCCATGTAGCCAGGACTCTTGTGCACGTAAACCTCGTCAAACGGCATGAGCGTGAAGCCCGGTGTGCCGTCAATCACGAAGCCATCCTTCAGCGACAGTGTGTAGGTCTTGGCAATCACGCTGTCGGGAACCAGCGCCTTGGGGTTGTCAACACGGCGGCTTACGCTCACGTTGACCATGGATGCCTTGTCGGTGAGTCCACCAGCCTGAAGCACGAAGTCCTCGACGGTCTCGTTGTCGGCATACTTGTATTTGCCGGGATACTGCACCTCGCCGCGTATGGTGATGGTGCGCTCCTCCTGGTTTTCGCGCTTTGTCGGGATGAACAGCACGTCGTTCTCCTTCAGTGGGATGTCAGCCACCTTGCCGCTCATGATGCCAGCCACGTCAACGGCAATCACCTCCAGCGTGCGGTCCTCCTTCATGCGGTGGAGCACGGCATGGTCGACAAACGCTGCCTCAGTGGTGCCCTCGGCTTGCTCGATGAGCGAGCGCACGCTGTTCACCTGGTCGCCGAGATTGTACATGCCAGGGCGGAACACGGCACCCTTCACCTCAACGGTGTTCTCATATCGTGGCAGGATGGAGTCAACCGTCACGGAGTCGCCATCGGCTATGCGGAAATTCGAGAAGTCGAACTCGCCCACGTTGAACACAGCATATTCCTTGCCAGTCTTGCGGTTCACGCGCACTGCCTTGCGGTAGGCGTCGCCCGTGAACGAACCTGCATACTTGAGGAGCGATGCCACCGACTCGTTCTGCTTCATCTCGTAGAACATCGGTCGCTTCACCTTGCCCGAGATGTTCACCAGGCAGTCGTAAGGGCCCACCACAATCACGTCGTTGTCGGCAAGTCGCACGTTGCCTGTGAGCTTGCCGTTGAGTATATAGTCGTAGATGTCGACCACCGTCACGAGTCGGTTGTTGCGGTACACCTTGATGTTGCGCAGCGTACCGAGGTCGTTGGTGCCGCCAGCCATGTAAAGGGCGTGGAACACGGTGGCAAATGCCGACAGCGTGTAGGTGCCAGGAAGTTTCACCTCGCCCATCACGTTCACCATGATGGTGCGTGTCTGTCCCACTGTGAGCTTCACGCGGCTGCTTGAGTATCGGCTGCCGAGCGTGGAGCGCAGTCGGGCGTTGGCCTCAGCCACGGTGAGTCCGCTCACCTGCACAGGTCCGTAGCCCTCTATCGTCACCTCGCCGTCGGGCGACACCGTGGCCTGCTCGGTCTTCTGCGAGGCGCCGTAGATGTCGATTATCACGGCATCGCCCGGACCGAGACGGTAGTTCTGCGGTGTGGCGATGTTCATGTTTGGCTCAAACGAGAGGTCCTTGTTGTTGAATATGTCGCGTCCGAACACCTTGCGCTTTTCCTTGTCGCGCTCAGCAAGCAGTTGCTTGAGCATGGTTGCGGTGTCGGGCAGCAAGGCCCCCATCTCGTCCTGGTAGTCCATGTACTCCTCGTCGTCCTTGTCGTAGGTGTGCTTGTAGTCTTTGTCTTTCTGCGGCAACACACGGTAGTTGGAGTATTTTGACGCGTCGCGGTCGGCCTCCTCGCCATAGTCAGTGCGCTTCTTGCCGTTGTTGGTGCGCAGTCGGGTGTCCGTCTGTGCGCTGGAGCCCTTGGCAGAAACCGTGGTAGACTGTCCCTGCATCTTCTCATACTTGTTGCGCACGCGGCGTATCTGCGAGATGTCCACGCCGCGCTGCATGAGCTGCGTCACGATTTGCGCGTTGGACTTTCCGCTACTGTGTTCCTTGACGATGTACGTCATCACCTGATCGTCAGTCATCGACTGCGCCATGCCCGCCATAGGCACAAGCATGACCATCAGGAGATAAATGAGAAATCGTTTCATTAAGATATCGGTTGTTATTTGTTTACAATATTTTTACTACCTATATTATATAACTGCAAAAACCGTTATTTGTTGTCTGACTCGCCGGCTTTTTCTTCATTTATCGCGCTCATGGCCTTCTGGTAGATGTCGTTGAGCACCATTCCGGCTATCGTGAACCCGAATATTGCGGTGATGTGTGCCATGGTGCCGTTGATTTGCGCCTTCGACGAGCACCACTCGTGGTTGACGAGCGACGGGTCGCCAGGGCCAATCTTTGCCTTCGGGCACATGCATGCCGACGTGCCGCACGTCTCGTTCTTGCCGCGGTTGGTGAGCAGCTCCTCGCTGTAGACACACTGGAACTTGTGGCGCGGCTTCAGCTTTGCCTTCTTCATACGCTTGCGCAGAGCGGCGCCGAGCGGACATCCGCGCACCTTCCAGAACTCCGCCACGCGTATCTTCGTAGGGTCCATCTTGAGCGCCGCGCCCATCGACGAGTAGAACACGGCATTTGTCTCGCAGGCGCGCATGATGAGCGACACCTTGTCCTTGAGCGAGTCGATGGCGTCGATGATGTAGTCGTATTGGTCGAGGCAGAACTCCTCGTGGTTTTCCTCGGTATAAATCTTCTGCAGGGCTGTCACCTCGCAATTGGGGCTGATTTCAAGCAGGCGTTCCTTGAGCGCCTCCACCTTCACCTTGCCCACGGTCTTTGTGGTGGCCATCAGCTGGCGGTTGATGTTGGTGATGCACACGCGGTCGCTGTCGACGATGGTGATGCGGCGTATGCCCGAGCGCACCAGGCACTCGGCACACCAGCTGCCCACGCCTCCCACGCCGAGCACGATGACGCGCTTCGACGCTATGTCTTCCATAATGTCGCTGCCAACAAGCAGCTCTGCTCTCTTGAAAATACCTTTTTCTATACCCATTGCTTTATTAAATAGCTTTAATGTAAACACAACAAAAAAGGCAACTATCCGCTAACAGACAATTGCCTTATCATTCTCTTGGGTGGAGCTGGTGGGATTCGAACCCACGTCCAAACAGGGAAACCATACGCTTTCTACACGCTTATTCCGGCCTTTGGTTTTCGTGCTGCGACAAGACCCGGACCACCAATCGCAACCTTATCCTCTAAAATTTCACCCGTGAGCCGAGGCACCCACTGGCTATTTCCGATTTACCTGCACCGCTTTACCCTCAGATTCGGAACAACATCCTTGGAGCGATGTCTCGTTCCGCCAAACCTTGTGGCGGAATAAAGCTAATCTACTGTACTTCGATTAAGCAGCGAGAGCGTAGTTGTTTTCGCCAATTAAATTTGTGATCACTCAGATTAAGGAGCTAGCCATCGAGGCTCCGCGTGCTTACATACCATTTCATCCCGCTGTCAAATCCAGTCAACCCCAGATTGTGTGAAAGCCGATGTATGGCTCGTAATATTTTCTGCAAAGTTACACATTATATTTCAAACCGCGCGACTTTTTTGCAAGTTTTATACCCAGCGAGCCACTTTTTTGCCATATTTCTTGGCAATCCAAAATAAAATACATAAATTTGCAACCATCTATGATAAAAAAATGTGCAATTGCGTGCAGTGCTATTTTCTTTCTTTCTTTTCATGCAAGCGCACAAACCTATCTCAACTGCGATTTCAGCCAAGGAATTCCGGCTGACTTCACCCTCATCGACAACGACGGCAACACTCCTTCCGCCACCATGCAGAAGGAAGGATTCAGCGTGGGCACACCATGGATTGCGGCTTCGCCAAAGGGCGAGAGCAACGTGGCGGCTTGCAGCACATCGTGGTATTCGCCCAAGGGCACAAGCGACGACTGGCTCATCACACCGTCGTTCCGCATAGACGACGCCAACCGCAACGCCAACTATGCCCTCGCCTACGCCATTCTTGAGAACAACGTCCACAAGCCCGGCGACAGCAAATACTCACAGCACAATGCCTACAAGAACGGTGAGAGCGGCGTGATGGGCGGCTACGAGAAGTACGGCGAGTACATCCCGTCGGAGGTGATGTACTACCAGTGTGTGGCGCGCGGATTTGTAGACGACATCAACGGCATCGCTGGCAGCGTACCGACGAGCTACAAAGCCGATGAGCCTTTGGTCTACGACAAGTCGTTTGCCCTGCCCGACAACATCCTTGACGACCGCAACACCACGCTCGTCGTGATGCTCATCGACCGTAACGACAACCACATCGTCAACGCCCAAATAGCTCCACTCGGCTCCAACGAGACCACTGGCATCAAGCCACTTATCGACAACTCACAGCGCCACAGCCTCAGCACGGAATACTACAACGCAAGCGGTATGCGAATCAATGCCCCACAGAAGGGACTCAACATCATTCGCACGAGCGACGGACGCACCGTTAAAGTCATAAGACAATAATCCGCAAGTTGCGCAATACGATAAGTGATGTTGCGCAATACGACAATTTTTCGAGGCTCATCACATATGGCATGAAAGCTCGTTACATATGTGATGAGCCTTCATCTCATTTGTTGTGAGCCTTCATCACATTCGATGTAAGAAGACCAATGTTGCCCTTTTACAGAATTTATAAGTAACTTTGCACCCATAAAAGGACTACATTTTATGGGAAAACTCAGAAAAACGATATTCACACTCTGGCTCCTTGCCCTGTCGCTCACGGCTGCAGCCGCGCGCCAAGGCAAGGAAACCGTGCGCATGTTCGCCCGTTGGCAGTCAACACCCGACACGGTGCTCATCGACAACGGGCGCAAGTTCATGCTCGAAGGAAAAATCCACGATGCCCTCGTCGTGAACAGCATAGTGGCAAACCGCTCCTACCGCCCCGACGCATCGGCAGACGAATACGCCAACGCCGCACGCGCGCTGAACAACATTGGCTACATTTACTTCTATCATTACTTCGACTACGTGCAGGCTTTCTCCAACCTGCAGCGGGCGCAGCGCCTCGCCGAGCAGTACAAGCAGACAAAATGCCTCGCCTATGTCTATCTCAACCTCGGCAACCTCTACCGCGTGATGTCGGGCGTGCAGCCCCACGACAAGTATTTCGCGCGCAAGCCATTGGAGTTCTACCGCCGCGCATTCAACTGCGCCTACAAGTCAAGCGCCTTCAACGTGATGCAGACCATCTACAACAACATGCTTGCCGTGGCTTATACCAACGGCAACATGAAGGCGATTGCCAAGGAGCGCCAGCTGTACCACAGCCTTAACTTCGCCACCGACATGCCGCTCACAAGATACAACGCCGCCACCGAGAAAGCTTTCCTCGCACTGGCCGCCCACCGCTACGCCGACGCCATCAGCTACGCACGCGCCGCATCCGACGCCATCGACATCGAGGACTCGCCACAGCGCTACCGCTTCAGCGCCATCGGACTGCAACTCAACGCCTACGAGATGGCAGGCGACCACCAGGCCTGGCTCCAGAAGGTTGGCGAGATGACGCAGCTCGTCAACCGCTACGACCTGCGCGACCTTAAGGTGGAGGTCTACCGACGCGTTGCCAGCTACTACCGCCATGCCGGACAACGCGACAGCACCACCCACTACGAACTGCTCTACTTCAAGGCTAAGGACCAGCTGTTCAACGAGAGCCGACTCCAGGCAGCCGGCGAGATGCACTTCCTGACAGAGCTTCAGGATGCCAACGACAAGGTGAGAATTCTTGCCTCGCAACACCGCCAACAGCAAATCATCATAGCCCTGTGCATCGTCATAGCCCTGCTTGCCATAGTGTCGCTCGTCTACTTCGTGCGCAAGAACCGCGACCTGCGCCGCCGACAGCAAGCCCTCTACGAACACATGCAGGAGAGCCTGCGCCGCGACGATGAGGAGCGCGACAGCCAGCAACACGCCACCGCCGCCACAACGCAACGCTATGCCGGAAGCAAGCTTGCCGAGGAGAAGAAGCGGGAAATCTACGACAGTGTGCGTCGCGTCATGACCGACACCGACACCATCTGCTCACCCGACTTCACCCTGCGACTGCTTGCCGAGAAGACCGGACATGCCTACGCTGAACTGTCGCAGACCATCAACGAGATGGCGGGCAAGAACTTCAACTCGCTGCTCGGCGAATACCGCATACGCGAGGCTTGCCGACGGCTGGGCGATGCCGACAACTACGGCAACCTGACCATCGAGGCGATTGCGGCAAGCGTCGGCTTCAAGAGCCGAACCAACTTTGTGGCTATATTCAAGAAGGTAACAGGACTTACGCCAAGCGAATACCAACGCACAGCACGCTTACAAAACGCAACAAATCATACGTAAACACTTACATATTGTGTCTTTATTTATATATAAAGACATTTCTTGTAAGAAAAGACAGCCCTACTCACGCAATTCTATATAATTTTGCCACCAGAATGAAAAGAAAGAACATCGGTGGCAAGAAGCCAATGGAACTCTGCTGCGAACCTCCGATGTAAAAGAAGCACAGTCAAAAGAGTTCCACACATAATACAAGCATTATATAGAGCATGAGACATTTTACTCCCTATCTTTGCATGTTGGCGGCTGCTCTTGCCATGGCTCCCACAGGAGCGACGGCACAAACCGCCCGCAACATTGTAGCACCCATCAACCGAACCATGAAGTTCAGAGGCCATCAAGTGCCGGTCGTGGCACGATTTGGCAACGCGTCTGCCGCTGCACTTACCGCACATGCCGCCAAGACTGTCAAGAAGGCAAAGGCCGACGTGACGGAGACCGACGACATCATCATGGAGGACTTCAACAAACTGAGCAAAGGCTCGTTTGAGAATCCTGACACAGTGGCTCTGTGCGACATATATCAATACTTTGGCGGAGATTACCAATGGGACATCGACCCGCAATATACCGAACAGCCAGGATGGACCGGAACATGGGCATTCCAGGCTGGCGGCGCGCTCTACCTGAACGACCCCATCGGCTACTACGGAGCCTTCGTCAACACTCCGCTCGGCGACTACTCGGGCAACATCACCATCACGCTGCGCGTGAAAAACACGAGCAAATATTCCACACTGCTCAACATCAACATGCTCAAGGGAGGCTACGAAAATCTGAGCTACGCAAAGTCCGACCAGGGAGCTACAAGCACATCGGTGACGCTCAACGGCAACTCTGGCTGGAAGACCATCACTTTCAAGGTGCACAACCTCAGCTCCGACAACGACGGCTACCTGCAGCTGCTTGCCTACGGACAGTGTCTCATCGACTACGTGCACATAACGCGCGACGACGACTTCATCGCTCCGCCGACAATGCTGCCGGAGACCAACTTCACCGACACTTCATTCACTGCCAACTGGCAAAAGGTTGACCTTGCCTACGACTACCGCATGTGGCTCTACCAGCGCATCGAGAAGGGCACTGAGGACCGCGCATGGAACACCGACTTCGAGAGTGGCATGGGCGACGGCTTCACCACCAACGGAAAGATTGAGGACGGCATCGGCGAGGACGGCTCAAAGGCTCTGACGCTCGCGCAGGGCGACACGCTCGTAACACCATACAACCTCTCAACCTACAAGGACATGAAGTTTTGGATGATGGTGGACGGTGCCGACGAGGATGAGCTCGACGAGGCTAACGCCACTATCCAGGTGGACCTGCTCACCATGAACGGATGGAAGGAGTTCGGCGATTTCTACGCCGTGAACTGGACCACTCCAGAGACTGTAGACATGCAGGAGGCAAGCGATGGCATGTTCAACAACATATATTATGGCATGCGCATCATCCCGAAGCAGCTGCCCGAAGGCGCGCGAGTGATTATCGACAACATCGACATCAAGGCAGGCAAGGACGGCTATCTGCAACCGCTCGGCGAAGACGAGGAGGCTGGCTACTACTACGACAACACAAAGAAGACGTCGTACACGTTTGACAGCGACATGACTCCTGGCGGCGAATACTACTACGGCATACAGTCGCACTACGCTAAGCTCACTTCCGTGAAGAACCTCTACCGCGTGTTTGGCGTGACTACGCCCAAGACACAGCCAGCCACCGACATCGACAGCCGCGGCAGCTACACCGCCAACTGGACTCCGTCGGTACTCGCCACCGGCTACCGCGTGGAGAACTATGGCGTGACAACAGCAGCCACAACGGGCATGTACGACATCATCGACGAGGACTTCTCGGGTGTCAACAGCGACGCCACTTCCATAACCGACCCGTCCGACCCCGACATCGTTGGTTCCGACGACTACATGAGCCTCGACAAATACACCAAGCTTCCGGGTTGGAGCGCTTCTGACCTGAGCCTGGCACAGGGATACGTCGGCTCTTACGGCGAGGGCGAGAACACCGGCTCAATCAAGACCCCTGCCATGTATCTTGACAACGACGAGAAATTCCGCCTCACTATAAAGGCTGTAGGCAAACCTGACGAGACCCTGTACATCGTCACTCCAAACGAGAAGTATGCCCTCACATTCGACGAGAACGGCGTAATCGACGGCTCATACTCTGTGCCTGAGCACGGCTCTGCACTCACACTCCGCTTCTACTCTACGGCTGACTTCATGATTGACAACATAAAGGTAAGCCAGAATGTAAATGCGGGCAGCAACATCTATACTTGGCTCGAATCTGCCACTGTAGACGGCAAGGACAGCGCGTCAAAGACATTTGATGGCCTCTACAACTACGACTTCGACAAGTTTGCCTACACCGTGACCGCCTTGCGCGAGGAGGGTGCCAACTACACCGAGTCCGACCGCTCCGACTTCACCGTGGTTGACCTCATGAACGGCACAAGCACCGGAATCAGCATCAGCACCAGAATCAACAACAGAGCCGCCAATGGACAGACCACCGTGGCTGGACGCTACAACATCGGAGGACAGCGCGTCAACTCGCTGCAGCGCGGCGTGAACATCGTGAAGATGAGCGACGGCACCGTGAAAAAAATTCTTGTGAAATAATAACTGGGAGAGGGGGCGCCCCGCCCCCGAGAGATTAGTTTACATGGATTCCGGGGGCGAGGGCGCCCCCGCTCCCAGTAAAAAAAAACTGCCAGTCTTGGTTCTCTAAAATTGATGACCAAGACTGGCAGTTTTTTTTGTTGGTAATTAATTACTTGCAGTTTTTCAGTTCGTGTATCGTCGCAACCGGATCGGCCGACTTGAACACGTAGTTGCCGCTCACGAGCACATCGGCTCCGGCCTCAACAAGCAGCTTTGCCGTCTCGCCGTTCACGCCGCCGTCAACCTGTATGAGCGCATGGCTACCCTTTCTGTCAAGCAGCTGCCGCAGTTGGCGGGTCTTCTCAACCGTGTTAGGAATGAACTTCTGACCGCCAAAGCCCGGATTGACACCCATAAGCAGCACCATGTCAACATCATTCACGATGTCTTCAAGCAAACATACTGGTGTAGAGGGATTGAGCGTAACGCCAGCCTTCATGCCAGCGTCATGAATCTGCTGCACGGTGCGGTGAAGGTGCAGACATGCCTCGTAGTGCACGTTCATCATCATCGCTCCTGCATCAGCCACCTGCTTTATGTAGTTTTCGGGGTGCACAATCATCAGGTGCACATCGAGCGGTTTCTTGCATGCCTTTGCCACAGCTCCAATGACTGGAAAGCCGAAGGAGATGTTGGGCACAAACACGCCGTCCATGACGTCGAGGTGCAGCCAGTCAGCCTCACTGTTGTTTATCATCTCGATGTCGGCGTCGAGCTTCAGGAAGTCTGCCGACAGCAGCGAGGGAGAAATCAGTGTCTTCATTTGTACTTTTGTTGTGTTATATTTTTGTTTCATCAGTTCAGACAATACACGACTGGCTTGCGCTTGCCGCTTGGACTCTTCACTACACGGTATGTGTAGGCTATTTGTCGGATAATATTAAGTGTCGTTTCCGACGGCTTAATGTCTTCTGGGGTAAAATGTTTCATAGGCATTTGTCGCTTAGATTGTTCTTATTTACATTAACATAACGGCAAAAATCCTATTTTATTACAAATAACACAACAAAAAAATAATATATTCTGAAAAAACTATTGGAAAAGGATTAAGAAGACAATTAGAAAACGATTGGGAAGACAATTGGAAAAATAATTTGGAAGACAACAAAAGACAACGGAAAACAACCTTCAGCCGTGCCGGGTTGGCACGGCTAAAAGTTGTCCCTTGTTGTCTTCCGTTGTCTTCTATATAGTCTTTTTGACTTCTATTGTCTTTTTGTCAAGTTGTCTTTTTTTTCTTACAAATGGTATTCCCTATTTTCCGATATTGCCAAAAAGATCAAACGACGCATCCCAGTCTTTCCACACTGGTTCGCGTCCCAGTTCCTTCAGTCGTGCGTTGATTGTCTTGGCTGTGCGCTCATCGCTGACGGTGAATTGCTCAAGAGCCTGCGGATAAGTATGGTAGCCACCGGGGTTGACCTTCGATTCTGCCGACATTGTGGTCACACCGAGAGTGGCCATATTGTCGCGTATATTGGCTGGCTCACGGGTAGAATAGGAAATATCGACATCGTGGTCAAAAATTCGCATTGCAAATGTGGCCTGTGCCAGTTCGCGGTCTGTCATGTAGCAGTTGGGGTGGAAGCCCTCGTTCTGTGCCGGACGCATACGCGGGAAGTTGACGCTGTACTTTGTGCGCCAATAGTGCTTCTGTAGATAGCGCAGGTGATGAGCCATCATCACCACATCGGTGCGCCACTCCTTCTCCAAACCGATGAGCACACCCATACCGATGGAATGGACGCCAGCCTGTCCCATGCGGTCGAAGCCATTGCAGCGCCACTCGAACTTACTCTTCATGCCGCGCGGATGATAGATGTTGTAGTGCTCGCGGTTGTAGGTCTCCTGGAAGCAGATGACACCGTTCATGCCGTGGTCGGCAAGGGTCTTGTAGTCCTCAGTGGAGAGCGGCATCACCTCAATCTTGACATTCGAGAAATACTTCTTCGCAATGTCAATGGCCTTGGCAAGGTAAGGCACGCCAGCCTTGGCAGGATTCTCGCCCGTAACGAGAAGGATGTTCTCGAACGGCGCAAGCTTCTTGATAGCCTTGTACTCGTTCTCTATCTGCTCAGGCGTGAGGATAGTGCGCGCCATCGGGTTCTGCACGTGGAAGCCGCAGTACACGCATGAGTTTGAGCAAGAGTTGGTGATATAGAGCGGAATGAACATCGACATTGTCTTGCCGAAACGCTCCTCGGTATACTTGCGTGAGAGTCGCGCCATCTGTTCGAGATACGGCTCGGCTGCCGGTGAGAGCATTGCCATGAAGTCGTTGATGTCGCAATGCTCCTTGGCAAGGGCGCGGCGCACGTCGTTGTCGGTCATTGCGGCGATGCGCTCGGTAGTCTCCTGCCAGCTTATTTTCTTTAATTCGTCTGAAAACATTTCTTATTAAACTTTTTATTGTCGTTTTGCGCACGGCTTGTACGCATACTCCCTGATTGATGTTATTGTAGGGGCGTTGCCGCAGAGGGCACAGTCGGGGTTGCGCTTGACGTCGAAGCGGTTCCACGTCATTGTCTGCGCGTCGAGCGTGAGCAGCGCGTCGGTGAGCGGCGTGCCTATGCCGGCTATGCACTTGATGGTCTCTGTTGCCTGCACCGTGCCTATGATTCCCGCAAGCGGACCGAGCACTCCCACCATCGAGCATGTCTCAACCTCACTCTGGGCTGGCGGCTCGGGAAACACGCAGCGGTAGCACGCTGTGCCTGGCATGTGCGTCATTGTCTGACCCGAGTAGCGGTTGATGCCGCCAATGGAGAATCCCTTGCCAAGCATCACGCACGCGTCGTTGACGAGATATTTCGACGCGAAGTTGTCGGTGCCCTCAAGCACAAAGTCGTAAGGGCGGATAAGGTCGAGAGCGTTGCTTTCGTCGAGAAAGGTGTCGTGCACCGTCACTTCCACGTCGGGGTTCATGGCACGCAGTCTTTCGGCAGCCACCTCCACTTTAGGGTGTCCTGTGTCGGCACTGGTGTAGAGCACCTGCCGTTGCAGGTTGGTCACCGACACAAAGTCGCCGTCAACCAAGCCTATGTGCCCCACGCCCGCAGCCGCAAGATACATGGCGGCTGGCGAACCCAGTCCGCCAGCCCCCACAATGAGCACCTTTGCCTCAAGGAGGCGTTGTTGTCCTTCGCGTCCGAAACCGTCGAGAATCACATGGCGGTCGTAGCGTCGGCGCTGTTCTGAAGTCAGTTCGCTCATTTCTTGAATCTCCTGAGGTCGTGAGTCAACTTGGCGGCACAGAAGTTCGGACCGCACATCGTGCAGTATTCACCGTCGGTATGGCCAGCCTCCTCGAAATACTTGAGAGCCAAGTCGGGGTCGAGCGAGAGGTGGAACTGGTCGCGCCAGCGGAACTCAAAGCGTGCCTTTGAGAGCGCGTTGTCGCGAATCATGGCACCGGGATGTCCCTTGGCGAGGTCGGCGGCATGGGCGGCAATCTTGTAAGTCACCACACCCGTGCGCACATCCTCCTTGTTGGGCAGCGCGAGGTGCTCCTTAGGGGTTACGTAGCACAGCATGGCTGTTCCGAGCCATGCAATCTGTGTAGCTCCGATGGCTGAGGTGATGTGGTCGTAGCCCGGGGCGATGTCGGTCACGAGCGGGCCGAGCGTGTAGAACGGCGCCTCGTGGCAATGGTCGAGCTGGCGCTCCATGTTCTCCTTAATCTTGTGCAATGGCACATGACCCGGACCCTCGATGAACGCCTGCACGTTCTTAGCCCATGCACGTGTGACAAGCTCGCCCATGGTGTCGAGCTCGGCAAACTGCGCGGCGTCGTTGGCGTCGGCAATACAGCCAGGGCGCAATCCGTCGCCGAGCGACAGAGCCACGTCATACTTAGCCACGATGTCGCAGATGTCGTCGAAGTGCTCGTAGAGGAAGCTCTCCTTGTTGAACATCAGGCACCACTTGCTCATGATGCTGCCGCCACGGCTCACGATACCGCACAGACGGCTGTCAGCCAAGTGTACATTGTGGAGACGTATGCCGGCATGGATGGTGAAGTAGTCAACACCCTGCTCACACTGTTCAATGAGCGTGTCACGGTAGACTTCCCAGTTGAGGTCCTCAACGCGTCCGTTGACTTTCTCAAGTGCCTGGTAGATAGGCACTGTGCCTACTGGAACAGGGCAGTTGCGCACAATCCACTCGCGCGTCTCGTGGATGTTGTCGCCTGTGGAGAGGTCCATCAGCGTGTCGCCACCCCACTTGCACGACCATACAGCCTTGTCGACCTCCTCCTCAATGCTTGAGGTTGTGGCAGAGTTGCCGATGTTGGTGTTTATCTTCACGAGGAAGTTGCGACCTATAATCATAGGCTCGCTCTCCGGGTGGTTGATGTTGGCAGGCAGCACAGCACGTCCGCGTGCTATTTCGTCGCGCACGAACTCTGGAGTGATGTTCGACTTGATGCCAAGCACCTCGCAGTTCATGTTCTCGCGTATGGCAACATACTCCATCTCGGGAGTCACGATGCCAGCCTTGGCATAAGCCATCTGCGTGATGTGCTTGCCAGCCTTGGCACGGCGCGGCAACTGGATATGCTCGAAGCGAAGGTGGTCGAGCGAGTGGTCGGCGAGGCGCTGCTTGCCATATTCGCTTGTCACCTCAGAAAGCTGCTCGGTGTCATCGCGGTCGATGATCCACTGCTCGCGGATGCGTGGCAGTCCGCGCTTGAGGTCAACCTTGTAGTTGGGATCGCTGTACGGACCGCTTGTGTCATAGATGTACACAGGAGCATTAGGCTCTGTATGAGGTATACCCCGTTCGTCTTTGACAACGGTTGGAGTGAGATTAACCTTAGTCATTCCGACCTTTATCTCAGGGAAGAGCTTTCCGCTCATATACGCCTTCTCTCTCTTGGCGTAGGCTTTATTGTCTTGTGGCATTTTATTAATATTGTTTATTCGTTAAGAAATGCGGTGAGTGGCGAACTTGCCTCGGCGCAGTCGCTCACGGCTCCCAGTCCTGCCTCGTAAGCGCGGCGGCCGCAGATGACAGCTTCCTTGAATGCGCGTGCCATCTCTACTGGGTCGCCAGCCACGGCAATGGCTGTGTTCACCAGACATGCGCTTGCGCCCATCTCCATAGCCTCGGCAGCGTGGCTCGGTGCACCGATGCCGGCGTCGACCACCACAGGAACAGTTGCCTGCTCGATGATGATCTGCAGGAAGTCCTTCATGCGCAGTCCCTTGTTTGTGCCGATAGGAGCGGCAAGCGGCATTACGGTAGCGGCTCCAGCTTCTTCAAGGTGCTTGCAGAGTGTCGGGTCGGCCTGGCAATAAGGCAGCACCACGAAGCCCATCTTCACGAGTTTTTCAGTAGCCTTGAGGGTCTCAATTGAGTCGGGCAGAAGATAACGCGGGTCGGGATGAATCTCAAGCTTGAGCCAGTTGGTGCCGAACGCCTCGCGCGACATCTGCGCTGCAAACACAGCCTCCTCGGCGTTGCGCACGCCACTGGTGTTTGGCAGCAGCTGGATATTAGGGTTCTGTACGATGTGGGAGAGCAGGTCGTCGTGCTCATCCTGAAGCTCAATGCGCTTCATTGCCACTGTCACCATCTCAGTCTCCGATGCGGCAATGGCATCAGCCATAAGGTTGTTGTTGTTGAACTTTCCTGTTCCGAGAAACAGTCGCGAGTTGAACTCGCGTCCTGCAATTACTAACTTTTCCATTTTTATCTTGTTGTATATTTTATTTATGCGGCTTATATAAGAATTGCAAACAGCCAATCATTCGCAAAGCATATCACGCCCCTCCCCTGTCGGGGAGGGGATTTGGGGTAGGGCTTTTTACCCTCCGCAAAACGCCTTCACAATCACGATGTCGGCTCCTTCCTTCACGGCAGTATTCTCCCATGAAGTGCGCGGAATCATGGTGTTGCTCACGGCAACAGCCACTCCCTTAGCCGGCAAGTTGAGCTCTTCGGCAAGTTGTTTAAGGTTTTGGGCAGACGTCTCCGTCTCCTTGTTGTTGATTTTCACTTTCATAAAACATTCTTTTTTAATGGCACACGCGACACATGCCGACTGGCGACACGGCGCAGCCTGTTAATCTTGTAGGTTGCAATAAAATAAGAACGGGAATGTTTTTATTGAAAGTCTGAGAAAAAAGAAAAAGCCCCTAATCCATCGCGACTCTCGCAAAATGGAATAGGGGCTTCCTATAATCCCTGCGACGGCATTATCCGTATCAGGTTCAATGGGTATAATCTCAGCCGAACAATTCAGCACCCCGTAATATCTAATCACAAAAGTAATGATAATATCGGAATTACAGCCACAGCCGGAATTCTTTTATATTACATTAACAGTAATTGTGGCAATTTTCTTTCACTCCAATTTGCCATATACGAATAAAATTGTAACTTCGCAAACAAACATATATTACAGAATAACAAACATAACATTATATGAACTCAACATTATGAGTATGAAAAAAAACTACATCATTCCCTTATTGGCTTTTGCTGCATTTCCAAGCATATTGCAAGCCAAAGTAATAAACCCAAATGAAGCACGGGAGATTGCTGCCAAATTTGTAAATGTTGGCTCGCAACCAAGAATGAAGGCATTCAAGGTGCAAGCCAACACCAATGCGTCGGCGCCCGACTTCTACGTGTTCAGCGACAAGAGCGGAAAGGGCTTCGTACTCGTAGCAGGCGATGACTGCGTGTCGCCTGTTCTCGGCTACAGCCTCACTGGAAGTGTCGACGTAAGTGACCTGCCGCCAGCACTCAAGGCTTGGCTGGAGAGCGTGTCAAGATATATCAGCAGTCAGCGCAAGGCTGGCGGAGGTGTGGCAATGACCTACAGTTCAAAGGTGGGTGAAGGTCCCGGCACGCCTGTCGTTGAACCTCTCGTGAAAACCCGCTGGAATCAGGAAGAGCCTTACTTCAACCAGACCCCAACCATCGAAGGCAATCATGCCGTGACATGTTGTGTGGCTACCGCCATGGCACAGGTGTTCAACTACTACAAGTATCCTGCCCACGGAACTGGTGTGCTCGACTATGCCACACCTACCTACGACAACGACCGCATCAACATCGACCTCTCGAAGAGCACCTACGACTGGGACAACATGCTCGACGACTACACCGTCAGTGACGACGGCACAAAGAACTGGAACGACGCCCAGGCTGCTGCCGTGTCAACACTGATGCGCGACGTGGGCGCCTCACTCCACGTGCAGTACTCCGTCGGCTAGAGCGGTGCCTACAGCGAAGACATAAGAAAGTCTGCCGCACGCAACTTCGGGTATATGGCAACCACTTACTACAAGAATACCTACAGCTTAAAGCAGTGGCGTGAGATGCTGTGCAAACGCTTCGACAAAGGCAATCCGGTAGTGCTTTGCGGTTCATCAAATACCACGAACGGAATGGCCGGCCACTCTTTCGTGGGCGACGGCTACGACTCCAACGGCAACATACACATCAACTGGGGATGGTCTGGCAAAGGCGACGGCTACTATAGCTTCTACAAGTTTGGAACGGATAAATACGACTTCTTCGACGACATGTCTTTCACCGAATTCAGCAAGGACGAGTCAGGCGATGCTGCAAGCAAGATTGAGCAACCCAGATACAGCGTCTGTGATTCACATATTTATGACAATGGCGGAAACACCGTGTCTAACAATAATGTGGAAATGGATGCCGACAAGTTTGACGCGTCTTTATATATAAATATATTAATTGCATCATGGGAGGACTACGTGGGCAAAATCAAGCTGGCACTCTACGACAAGGACGGCAAGGTTATGCTTGGCAATGTCAGTGAGGCACAAGAACTGACACGCACCAATAGCTCATATACAACTGCTAATACGTTCAGAGTCAAAGCCGATGATTTCGCCGACCTTAACGACGGACACTATCAGATTGTGGTGCTCTTGAACAACACCAATGACGACAACAACTGGATAAAGGCTGACAACAAAAACACATTCTGGCTCACGAAGAGCAACGGACGCATTTCGCTCACACAAACCTCACGCTTCACCGGACACTTGACACAAACAAGTGAACTGAAGTTCGACCGTGACACATACGACCTGAGCGATATTGCCCAAATATCAATCAGTGTGGCCAACAACAGCCAGGATGATTTTTCTGACATGCTGTATGCTAAATTCAGAAATGTAGACACCAACGAAGAGCTTGCCTTGCAAAAGACAGGTCTGAGTTTCAGACTCTTTGCCGGTGACACTGAAGTGACATATAAAGTAGGTATGCCTATTACGCCTAAATATGGGTTAAAGTCTGGCAAGTATGAGGTAACGCTTTGGCAATACTGCAACGATGAGCTTGTGGCTATCGAAAACAGCAAGCCTACAGTAATCACCATCAACGAGAACCCGAAGAAGCAGCCTAAGCTGTTGGTAAAAAGCATAACACTATCTACTGACGAGGATATCGACGTGAAGCCTGGCGACATACTGTATGCCGATCCGGATATGGCAAACGTAAGCTTCTCTTTAGGATGGGACGAGGCTGAGGTTGAGCCTGAATATTTCGGTGTGTCCATTAACTACCTTGCCAACAAAGACGGCAAGGATCTGCCTTTCGATACAATGTCAGCAATCAACCTCATATACTATAAATCTATATTTGATGAAGAAAAAAATAGAGATATTAATGTAGCTTTCACGAGTGATAATGATCTTGGGTCTACTTATAAATTATCGGTAGTATACAATTTGACATCTGTTAATGGCAAATATGCGTATGCCAAGTATATTGGCACTGACAAGGACGCTACATTCACCGTGAACTGGACCGACGATCCTACCGACATCCGAAACCTCAACTCCACATGCTTGCATGTCGTTGGACGCTGGAACGCCCAGGGCATCAAGCTATCTGGCGAGGAGAAGGGTCTGAACATCGTGAGATACAGCGACGGCTCTATGCGCAAGGTGGTTGTGAAATAAACACATTTATAGAAATAAACTTTTATGTTTTTCAAAACATATTTACGTATGAATAAAAACTTTATCATTCCTTTAATGGCTCTTGCAATATGCCCAAGCATATTGCAAGCCAAGGTGATAAGCCCAAGCGAAGCAAGGGCTATCGCCTCGAAGTACATAACGCTTGGCGCACAGCCGAAAATGAAGGCGTTCAAGGTGCAGTCGGCAGACAATGCGTCGGCACCCGACTTCTACGTGTTCAACGACAAGGGTGGACGCGGCTTCGTGCTCGTTGCCGGTGACGACTGCATATTCCCAGTGCTCGGTTACAGTCCTACTGGCTCCATCGACAACAACATGCCTCCCCAACTCAAGGCATGGCTTGAGGCTGTGTCGGCCGACATCACCTCCATGCGCGAGAACGCCGGAGGCGTGGCAGAGACTGATGAGGCGGCAGATGATGATGAACCCACCGTTGTGGTGGCTCCGCTCATAAAGACTCATTGGAACCAGAAAGCACCCTACAACGACCTCACGCCTACCATTGGCGGCAAGCATTGCATGACGGGCTGCGTGGCCACGTCTCTGGCACAGGTTTTCAACTACTACAAGTGGCCGGAGAAGGGCACGGGAGTAGCCAAGTACTCAACGCCCAACTGCGACGACAAGGACATTAATATTGATCTCTCGCAGTCTGTCTACGACTGGGCTGACATGAAGGACGACTACAGTACCGACAATCCCGACTGGACGGAGGCGCAGGGCAAGGCGGTAGCCACGCTCATGCGCGACCTCGGTGCCGCATTGCACATGGCTTACGGCGTGGACGGAAGCGGAGCATGGAGCTACGACATAGGCAACGTGATAAACAAGCATTTCGGCTACAAGGCAGAGGTGTTCTATCTTTGTGAGGCGAAGAGCAACCAGGAGTGGATGTCACGTATAAAGAAATATCTCGATGCGGGCGACCCGCTCTCTTATGCCGGACAGGACTTGAAACTCGGTGGCCACCAGTTCGTGATCGACGGCTACGACAGCCGCGACTATCTGCATGTCAACTGGGGATGGAGCGGCAACGGCGACGGCTACTACACATTCAGCAAGTTTGGCAGCAACACCTCAAACTTCAACACCTCTATGTCCTTCGTCCACCTCACGCCATGCCGCAACGGTGAGCCTACGCTTGCCGAGACGCAGACAAAAAGTTCCGCCGTTACTTACCTGAAGGATGCCGACGGAAAGGAAGTGGAGCAGATTGAAGGATCAACAGCCAACTTCTCCGCCACGCTGAACGTGAAATGCCAGCATCCGTCGCTCAAGAACTTCGACGGAAATATACGCCTATGCGTTGCCGACGAGCAGGGTAACGATATCGCAACTCTCCTTACAGAGCCGTTTAAGACCACCAATCCATACGAGAGTGTGAGCAAGGAATATGCCCTCACGGGAGACATGTTCAAGAGCCTTGCCGACGGTTCCTACAGGATTGTTGTGGAACTGAAGGACACCCGTGAGGACGGCACCGAGTTTGAGACGTGGAAGAGAGCGGAACTTAGTAACCGCTATCCAACGCTCAGCGTGAAAGACGGCAACCTTTCCATCGCCTTCGTCACTATAGACAAAGGTCCGATAAAGATAAAGAGCCTGACATTTGACAAAAAGGAAGTGACCTTTGGCGAGAGTCTTGCCTACACCGCCTACATCGAAAACGAGAACAACGAAAATCATCTGTGGGACAATCTCCTGCTAATGCTCATCAGCAACGACGACCCGAAGGCTACTCCCGTGTGTCTCGACAAGCAGGTTATCTCCGCTTTCGCAGGTATGGAGAACAAGATTGCGGGCAACATCCCCACGCTTTCCGCTGACATCAGCACTCTGACAGACGCGCCGCTGAAGGCTGGCATGTACACCGTGATGGCGCTCCTTTACAATAACGACTCCTACAAGCCAGTAGAGATTGATGGCTCCCCCGTAACGCTCACCGTCAAGGACGATCCCAATCCCACCCATCCGTACATCACGGACATCAAGGTGCGTGCATCACTCTCTGGCGACGAATACCAGAACTATGATGTCAGCGACGGCAAGGTGGCAGACATCCCATACTCCGACGATCTCGAGGAGCTGCAGTTCATTTACGACTACGACTGGTTTGTATCCGACATAAAACCCTACAACTACAACTATTCCTTGTCACTCAAGTATACGGTTGACGGGAACACTTTTGATGCGAACGATAAGGGTGCCGTGAAGTTTGAGAAGTTCTCACAAGAGTATGACGTGTCGGCTTATGGCGATCCCTTCTCGGATCCTTATTTCGACAAGGTCATCGAGTGGAATGTCTATTACAATCCGGTGAATAGCATATATCTTGTTCCAGTGAACAAGAAGGACGAAAGCAGTGCAACTGTCAAGATTCGCATCGTCGACACTGCCTCAGGCGTTAACAACATATCCTCCAAGCCTACCGTCAAACAACGTTTCGACATCCAGGGATGCCCGTTGTCAGCCCCTGCAAAGGGTCTGAACATCGTGCGCATGAGCGACGGCAATGTGAAGAAGATAATGGTTAGATAAATTGGCGCACCTAACTGGGAGAGGGGACGCCTCGTCCCCGACATTTGATTATGGTCGGAGGCGAGGGCGCCTCCTCTCCCAGTTAAGTCATTGTTTTCCTCTCAACTCTTCTATCAAGTCATTTACAATATATGTATCGCTCATCAGATGAAGCCCAAGTTCTTTGTCATGTAACTTTTGACAGACATCAGAATCATAGAATATCTGTAATGCCCTGTCTGTTGATATATGCAACGTATCGGCTAACTGCTTTATTATACGAGCTATTTTATTCCACAATAAGAAGTCTAACATAACTATATCCTTTCGTATGATTTGAATTACAAACACTTATCCACTATCTCTTGACTCAATATGCAAATCTGGTGGTTGGGCTTGTGATAAACCAACTGACGAAGAGTATGCTCCACATCAGCATAACCATTGATATAGGCTTCAACTGCATCAATGACACGGTTGTCTGCAACACCACCTTCAACAATATCAAAGCCAGGACCGAAATCCAAGTCTTTCCTGCCAATGCTTACCAACGGCTGCTCCACAATGACATTTGAACCATGATATAATGTTTGCTTTTCCATTATTCTTCTCTTTCCCAATTTTTAAGAGCCTCGACCACATCATTTGCTACGGCTTCACGGCTCTCTGTATGCAGCGTGTCGTAACAATCCTGTATGAGACTCTTGATTAGTCCCACCTTATCCAACCGCCTTCTCATTTCTGACGGTGATATGCCCATCTTTTGTGCCGAAGCCTCGATTGCCAACACCGTGAAGCAAAGGCGGTCGAACTCAGGTGAACTTTTTAGTAACAGTTCTCTATCCTCCATATATTATAATAGTGTATGGTTCAACAACCCGGAGACATCCACTTTCAAGTTTCCGTTCTTCCACTCTATACAAATTATTGTATTTCGATGCAAATTTATAGGTTTTATCTGATATTCTACTTGATTTCGTGGTTAAATAAAGAAAATAGCTTGATTGTAAGTATCCTCAACGATATAGTTGTTACTTATAGGGATGTATGCAAAAAATGTGTGCATCCATTTTTGTTTAGCAGTTTGAGAAAGTTTTGTTATCTTTGCTTTCAGAAGCCCACACAAGATTGTATAAGCTCCATATTCATCCCATAAAAAAATCCCCATGACCATAGGCCATGAGGATTTATACTTTGTGCTATTTATTCTTCAACACCTTATTTCTTGTTGAGAGCCAAGTCTACAGCAACGGCGATAGCTACAGTAGCACCAACCATTGGGTTGTTACCCATGCCGAGGAAGCCCATCATCTCTACGTGAGCAGGAACTGAAGAAGAACCTGCGAACTGAGCGTCAGAGTGCATACGACCCATGGTGTCGGTCATACGGTCGGCAAGACGTTTCTATCTCGCTTTATCCTTTGTCCATAATCCGTTGTAAACCAATAGCATATTTCAGCATTTCAGTCTTCGGAGTTAATATTTAAAAGAACTATTTTCGGACTGTTGGCATCATCTTGTA
>JBNMLZ010000008.1:0-44898 GCA_050875085.1 Prevotella sp.
ATCAAGGCCTTGGAGAATATTTATACTGAAATTTATAACCGATAAATATAAAAATGAATTATATTATCACTGGCGGTACCGGTTTCATCGGTACCCATCTCACTAATTTGATAAAGGAGCGTTATCCTAACGCTCAAGTATATAACCTCGACATCGTGAAGCCCGGTACGCCCAACCCTGTGGTGAAGGACTATAAGCCAGCATTGAAGGAAGGTCAGAAGTTGCAGTCTACCTTCATCGAGTATGACATCCGCAAGCCTATCGAGAACTTGCCGTTTACTCCTACCGAGGATGATGTCATATTCAACTTTGCAGCAGTGCATCGCACTCCAGGACATGAGGACCATGAGTATTTCGAGACCAATATCCGTGGGGCGGAGAATGTGGTGGCTTTTGCTGAGAAGTGGAACATCAAGAAGATTGTGTTCACTTCGAGTATTGCGCCATACGGTGCTGCTGAGGAGTTGAAGAAGGAAACAACCTTGCCAACACCGAACACGGCATACGGTATCTCGAAGTTGGTGGCAGAGAAGATTCACATGATTTGGCAGAATGGTGATGCAGCTCATCGCCAGCTCACGATAGTTCGCCCTGGTGTGGTATTCGGTAAGGGGGAGAATGGCAATTTCACGAGATTGTATTGGGCAATCCGTGGTCATAAGTTCGCTTACCCCGGCAGAAAGGACACGATCAAGGCTTGCATATATGTAAAGGAGTTGGTGCGCTTCATGCTTTATCGTCTGGAGAACCATGAGCATGGTGTGGAGCTGTATAACTGCTGCTTCGAACCAGCCTATACCATCCAGCATATAGTGGAGGCGATGAAGAAGGTGACAGGCTTGACTCAGTTTGTGCCAGATATACCTAATTGGGTCATCATGCCATTGGCAAGGTTGGCAATGCTGATGGGTTCTCCTATGGGCATCTGTCCTGCCAGAGTGAAGAAGCTACAGATTTCCACTAATATCTGTGGCGCGAAGCTGAAGAACAGTGGCTATCAGTTTAAGTGGACTTTCGAGGAAGCACTTGAGGACTGGTTTGAGGATAATGATAAAAAATATCTAAAATAAAAAATGACACAAGCATCAGCAAATAATGTTTTCTTAAAATATTGCTTTGGTAATAAGGTGGACTTGAGTAAAGCTATCGACAAGATGGATTGGCGGCAACTCTATGCGTTTGCTTCAAAGCAAGCGATTATAGGGCTTTGTTTCGATGGCATAGAACGATTGGGCAGAGAATGTCCTGAAGAATTGAAGCGGAATCCCATCGGGCATGATTTGCTGATGACATGGATGAGCAAGGCGCAGCAGATTCGCCGGCAGAACATGAAGGTGAATGTTGTTGCAGCCAAGCTGTATGCGCAGCTTCGCAAGGATGGATTGCGGTGCTGTGTGTTGAAAGGGCAGGGTAATGCGTTGATGTATCCGAATCCTTACGCCCGTACACCTGGGGATATTGACGTGTGGGTGAATGGAAGCCGTCAGGAGATAATTGGTTATGCCAAGGAACATTTCAAAATTGGCGATGACATTCGCTATCATCACGTGGAAACTTCTGTGGATGGCGTGCCCGTGGAACTCCATTTCTTTCCATGCACGATGAACAATCCTATATACAACCGTCGTTTACAGCGATGGTTCAAGAGAAATGCGGATTTGCAATGCTCCAATGTGGTGAGCTTGCCAGATAATACAGGTGAGATAGCAGTGCCGACAACTGCTTTCAATGTGATTTACCAGCTATGCCACATGTATCATCACTTCTTTGATGAAGGGATAGGGATGAGGCAGATGGTAGACTACCTGTATAATATGGAAAAATGGAACGATGGAAATATTGAAAGATTGCAGCGGGATTTAAGGTATCTTGGACTGTGGAAGTTTGCTGGGGCTGTGATGTATGTGCTGCATGAGGCGCTCGGATTGCCGGAGGAGAAGATGATTAGACATATGGATGAGAAGCGTGGAAAGCTGTTGCTGTCTGAGATATTGAATGGCGGCAACTTTGGACGGCATTACTCCAAGTACGGGCATTTCACGCAGCAAGGCACGGCGAAGAAGTATTTTCTGAAGATTTGGCGCAACATGCATTTCGTGAGATATTATCCAGCCGAGGCTCTTAGCGAACCCATCTTCAGAACCTGGCATTTCTTTTGGAGGGTTAAGAATAGGAAATGATGCTTACAGTGATTTGTGTTCTCAATACGTTTGGTCTATCTGAGGACAAGCATATTCAAGCGGATATGGAGAAACTGGCGATGCGGGAGTTTTCTAAGTATGACTTGGCTTATCGAAAATTGAAATCAGAACGATTGAAGAGAGTCTTGATTGAAAAAATAAATTCTTTATATAGTGAGAAAGATAGCTTCCCAAATGATATGAGTTTTAAGGAAGATGATGTGGAGCTACTTTCTGATAAGATAGGGAAAGTCTATAGCTTGGACAATGCAATATATATCGGTACACCTACAGCTATTTCTTTGCGTCAATCAGATAAGGTGATGATGAACGATTTGAAGAATAAAGTTGTCTCTTCTAATGATAAGTCAGTAGACAATATAGATGACAAACAGTTGATAGACGTTCTCTGTAAGATGATGAATGGCTCCATCGTTGAGAAGGAAAACTTTGGCGAGGTCGATTTGATTTACCGTAGCAAGGAAGGCATGGATATAAGGTTGGAAGATGTGGCTTCTGGTTATAAGCCTCTGGCATATATGCAACGTCTCATAGAGAATGGATGGTTTACTGATAGTACATTGTTGGAGATAGATGAGCCAGAGACTAACTTACATCCACAGTGGATTGTGGAATTTGCGCATCTGTTGGTTTTGATAAATAAGACTTTGGGTACAAAGATTTTTATAACGAGCCATAACCCTGATATGGTTTCTTCCATCAAATATATTTCTGAGTCGGAAGGTAGCTATCAAGGTATAAGTATTGAGTGTTGGTCAGTCAAGGATTTCTAAACTTTCTCTATGTAAGCATCTAACCTATATTTTGGCGGTTTGAAAATACAACAAAATATGATTTTTTGATTTCCTGAAATATTGCCTTGTCAATATAAAAAACAAGAACCCTTGTTTACGAGCGGTAAACGGGGTTCGAACCCGCGACCCCCAGCTTGGGAAGCTAGTGCTCTACCAACTGAGCTATTACCGCGATTAATGCAACCGCGCTTGAAACGATGGTGGAGCCGATACCCGGACTCGAACCGGGGACCCACGCATTACGAATGCGTTGCTCTACCAACTGAGCCATATCGGCTTGGTTCCACATCTTTTCAAATGCGGTTGCAAAGATAACAATTTTCTTTTGAAGAGCCAAATGTTTTTTGGCTTTTTTGCGTTTTAGAACTTATATCCTATTGTCATGATCACCTGGTTGCGCTTGTTGCTGACCTTGGCGGCAGAGCAGACATTGTCGTAGGCTGGCACTCTTTGTGAGTTGGACGGATTGTCGATGTAGCTCATGAACGGATAGAAGTCGCCATTGGTCTGGCTGTACTGGTAGGCAATGTCGAAGTTCCAGTTCTTGAGGTTGTAGCCGAAACCTGCAGTCACGCGGTGGGTGTCCTTCCAGTTGGTGTAGTCGGTTGTTGAGGCATAGTAGGTGCCATACGACTGAATGGAACCGTCACGATAGCCATTCTTGTTGTACATGGCCGACAGATAGTTGTAGCCAAGGCGCACGGCACAGTTCTTCTCTGGCTTGAACTCAATACCGAGTTTCACGGTATGTACCCCCTTGAGCGAATTCTTGATGTTCTGCTTCATCAGCTCGTCGCTGTGGCTCTCGTCATACACATAGCCCCATGAGTCGACAGTACTGCCATCGTTGATGCGGATGTCGTCGGTGGTGTAGTCGGCATACTCATAAGTGGCACCGAGTGCGAGGTAGTTGCCAACGGTGTGGCCAAGGCTGATGCCGAAGCGCCACGGAGTGTAGAACTTGAAGTCGTAGGCTTCGCTTGATGACAGGTTGTCGCGTGAGCCATACTCCTTGTTGGTGTTGTTGTTGAGCACTGTGTAGTTCTTTGTCGTGAGGTCATACCATGTAGGAGTGTGAACATACAGACCAACGCGGAACGGCGAGTCCTCAACAGGGCGGAATATCAAGCCAGCCTTCACGTCGAAGCCTGTTCCAGTGATGCGGCGGTCGTCGCCAATGGTCACGCTGCCGATGCCGGTGTTGCCGTCGACAAGGTTCTCAGTGTAGATGGTCGTGGCGTTGTAGTGAACGTCGTAGAGTCCGAATGTCACGCCCCAGTATACGCGGTCGTTGGAGTTGCCGCTGATGTTGAAGTTGTACTCACCGATGTAGCCAGTTGTGGCGCGTCCGAAGTTGTAGTCGGTGGCGTTGTAGTAGACAGGGTTCTTGCCGCTCGGGTCCACTATCACACCATCCTTTGACAGCTGAGCCTTCTGGTCGTTGTTGAACAGAGCGTTGCTGTAGAGATAGTCAATCTGGCTGTAGGCACCTGAGTTGCTGACAAGTTGACCGTTGTTGGCTTGCAGAAGGTATGCGCCATTGACATTCTTCATAGCCGACAGCTTGTTCTGCGAAGCACCGTTCAGTCTGCCGGAGGCAGTGAGAATCTGGTCGAAGTTCTTGCTTTTGGTGTAGCTGAAGCCGAAGTTGACGAATGAGCGGCGGCCTGAGCGCATGGCATACACGAAGCCTGCCTGGTCGAAGCTCATGTTGGTCTTGTCGGCGTTGTTGAACGACTTGGCGTCCGACTGCGAGTTGAAGCCGAACGAGCCATTGATGATGCTGCGGCGGAACATACCGATGCCGGCAGGGTTGGTGCCGATTGTGGAGATGTCGGCTCCGAGAGCCTCCATTGCTCCACCCATACCTACGTAGCGTGCAGTACCGTTAAGGTCTTTCTGCGCGAGTTGTGCATTGTCGTAGGTCTCCTGTGCTGACACCGCAGTGCCGAGCATTGCGGCGGTCATTATTGATAATAGTTTTTTCATATTCTGAGTGATTTAATGGTTTGTTTATCTGCGGCTGCCGAAACCTCCGCCACCGCCACGGCTTCCGCCACCGAATCCGCCGCCGCCGAATGAGCCACGGCTGCCACCGAATCCGGCTCCACCGCCGAACGATCCGCGGCTGCTGCCAAATCCTGGATTGTTGTTATAGGAAGGAGTCTGGCGCTGCTGGTATTGGTTGTTGGTTGGCGTGTTGTTGCGTCTGCCGAAACCATTGTTGTTTGTCTGATTGTTGGAGGAGTTGCTGCGGTTGCCGAACCAGCGCGACTCCACGTTGCCATTGCGGTTGTTCTGCCCGTATGACGGGTTGCGGTTGCCGAACGCGCGGCTGTTGTCGGAGTTGCCGCCGAAAGCCGAGTGGTTGCGTGTGCCGGTCGGACCGTAGTAGGCGTAGTGTCCTGGAGCTGGCCATCCGCCCCATCCATAATAGTAAGGATAGCCCCATCCGTATCCATAGTACCATGGATTGTACCATCCGCCATACCATCCTGAGTAGTATGAACCGTAATACCATGGGTCATACCACGGGTCGTACCATCCGTAATAGCTGCGCCAATATGGTGAACCCCAGTATGTGCCGTAGAACGTCGGGTCCCAGTAGCCGTAGAAGCCATCAAAGCGCCCCATGCGGCGAGAGTAGGCGAAGTCGCCGTCGGCATCGTCGTCGTAGTAGCGTTCAGAGCCAGGGTAGATGGTTATGGTAGAGTCGAGGTCGGCTTTGCCGTAGGTGCCGTCGCCCTCGTGAAACTCGATGATGTCGTTGCCGAGTGAGTCGGTGCCAATCTTCTGGTAATAGCTCTTGAGCTTGCCGCGCCGGTTGTATTCGTCTACATTACGGTTGCTGCCGCAATAATAGGTAGGTCTGTCGTATGCGTTGTCAAACCGTGCTGACGCTTCTGTTTTCGAACTCTTCTTCGGTGTGAAGTAGAGGTCGTCGTCCTGTGCAGCCATTGTCAGTGGCAGTGCGCCAATGAGGACTGATAGAAATAAAAACCGTGTCGTCATAGTCGTTTGTTTTATTTGTCTATTTTTACTAATGCAAAATTAATGCTTATTTGACTGCAAAATTAAGGAAAAACCCTAAAACGCGGTAGGAAAACCCCTAATTTTACGTTTTTTATATTTAATTTTGCACTGTCAAGAATTAAATAGATAGAAATACAATAAAAACAAACGATAATGAAATACTACGTGGCTGAATTTAATATAGAATGTGCGGCAGACCTGCTCCAGCCGTCGCGCGAGTTGCTCTCGGCTGCCGCTTGCGAGGCAGGTTTTGAGGCTTTTGAGGATACGGAGAATGGCATAAAGGGTTATGTGCAGCGCCAGATGTTCAACCGCTGTGCTCTTGACTCCGCCATTGCCGACTATATGCCAGAGGGCGTGACGGTGGAGTATAATGTAGAGGAAGTGCCCGACCAGGACTGGAACCAGGGCTGGGAAGACGAGGGATTCGAGCCGATAGGTGTGAGCGACAGTCTCGTCATCTACGATGCCAAGCACACCGACCGCTCGATGTTTGCCGGCGACGACGGGGTGATGCGCATCTTCATTGAGGCACGCAACGCCTTTGGCACAGGTACCCACCAGACCACACGCATGATACTGCGCCGACTGCTCGGAATGGATTTGCACGGCAAGGATGTGCTCGACTGCGGATGTGGCACTGGCATTCTTGGCATTGTGGCATCAAGACTCGGTGCCGACCGTGTGCTGGGTTACGACATCGACGAGTGGAGTGCCGACAACGCCAAGCATAATGCCACGCTGAATGGGGTAGGCAACATGTCGGTGTTGCTGGGCGATGCCTCGGTGCTGGCTGGGGTTGACGAGAAGTTCGACATAGTGATAGCCAACATCAACCGCAACATACTGCTTAACGACATGGTGGCGTTCCGCAGCCGTATGGCGGACGGGGCAAAACTCATACTGAGTGGATTTTATGAGACTGACGTGCCGATGCTCGAAAAGGCGGCTGCCGAACAGGGACTGTCGCTGAAGGATGTCGTGACGGACGAGGAATGGGCGTGCGCAATGTTTGAATAGGGGGTGTCGAGCTCCCGCTCGACACAAAACCCACAATGGCGACAGAGTCGAGCTCCCACTTGGTACAAAACCCACAATGGCGACAGTGTCGAGCTGGAGCTCGACACCTCCTTTACCAGACGCCATCCTGATTGCCGATGGTGAGTTTCTTCATGTCATAGAACGAGCCGTTGTAGATGTTGAAGTCTACATAGCCCTTTATGCCTGGCAGCCGTCCCACGTCGGTGTGTTGCCAGAATTTCCAAGGTCCTTTGTATTCCACTTTGTCAACATAATAGTGGGCTATCCAATAGGGATAGTCGTCGAATACGGGGGCGTTGAGATATTTCTCCTTGAATTTATAATATGTATATATGATGGGTTTCACATGATACTTGTCTTCCACGATGTGGAGCCATGTGAGCACGTCGCGCTGGAAGTCCTCGGCAGACACGTCGGCAGGCTTGTGCTCGATGTCGAGCACGGGTGGCAGGTCGCCGTCCTCAAGGTGCACGGTGTTGAGAAAGTGGTAAGCTTGGGCGCGTGCCGACGACTTGTTGCTCCAGAAATGATAAGCGCCACGTATGTAGCCGTATTCGCGAGCCTGACGGAAATTGTCGAGAAACTTGTTGTCGACGCGTGTGGAGCCTTCGGTGGACTTAATCATGATAAACCTCAACGGACACCCTTCTATCATACCTCCGCGCAGGCGGTCCCAGTCGATGTCACCCTGGTAGTGGGATATGTCGATGCCGTGTATCTCGTAGCCGGCAGGATAGTTGGCGTCGCCGTAGAGCGCGCGCCAGCGGAAGCCCGTCGGACTGACAAAGAACGACCAGAACAGCCACACGTATACGCACACGACTAATATGCCGCCAGTCCACCATGCAGCCCGCGGGTTGCGTGCGAGAAATGCTGATAGGGCAGATTGGCGCTTACGTCTTGTGGTAGTGCGCTTTGTTGAGGCTTGTCTTCGTTGTCGGTTTTGAGTTGCCATTGCTTAAAAATGTTTCTATGCTGAAAATCAGCGAACAAAGTTAACGCTTTTTTCCCGTCTAAACAAGAAAACGCCTTGAAAAGGCGGATGCTCATGAGAGTTCCGTCCTTTCAAGGCGTTGTTTTTATGTGCTGAGCAGTGAGCTGTCAATAATTACTTGCTCTGCTCAAGCTTCAGAGTCTTTGTGGTCTGGTCGCAAACCTCGCTCGGACCCCAGTACTGGATAGGACCAGGATAAACGTAGCAAGTGTTCTTTGCCCACTCCTCGCGGTGAGCGGCGAAGTACTTGAACGGAGCACCGTCAAGCTCTACGAGAGCCTTGCGGATAACAGGTTTGTTGGCACCGTTACGACGCTCGATGTTCATCATCATTGTGATAGGCACACCACCTGCGATCCACTCGGCAGCAGGAGCTGTTGTGTTCTTGATGATAGACATGTAGCCAGTCTTGCCGTTGGCAATCAGGCGAGAAGCGTTGTAGCCGAGAGAGTAGCAGTAGTCAGCATCGTAGTTAGAAGGAGCTGCGCAACGACCCTCATAGCCGAAGAAGTGGTGCTGTGCGGCGAACTTGCCGTTGTACTTGCCCTCTGCCTTCCAAGCAGCGAGCTTCTTTGCAACCATGCGAGAGAGAAGCTTCTCGGTCTCAATGAGCGATACCTGAACGTTTCCGTGCGGGTCGCGGTCGAGGCAGAGCTGGCGTGCAACGTCCTCCGGAAGTGATTCGAGGATTGCAAGGTTCTCCTTGGCGATGGCACCCTTAACGAATGCAATCTGCTCCTCAGCGTTGGCGAACTCACGAGACTCGCCAGTCTTCGGGTCGGTCAGAACCTCGTTGAGCTCGGCGATGAGTTTCTTGATAGCCGGGATGAACTCGATGAGACCCTCCGGGATGAGCACAGTACCGAAGTTGTTGCCCTCGGCAGCGCGAGATGCCACAACGTTGGCGATGTATGTCACAACGTCGTCGAGAGACTGCTCCTTAGCCTCAATCTCCTCAGAAACGAGGCAGATGTTAGGCTGTGTCTGGAGAGCGCACTCAAGGGCGATGTGAGATGCAGAACGGCCCATGAGCTTGATGAAGTGCCAGTACTTGCGTGCTGAGTTGCAGTCGCGCTCGATGTTGCCGATAAGCTCAGAATATGTCTTTGTGGCTGTGTCGAAACCGAATGAAGTCTCGATCTGCTCGTTCTTCAAGTCGCCGTCGATGGTCTTCGGGCAACCGATAACCTGAACGCCGTACTTCTTTGCTGCGTAGTACTCTGCGAGTACGCAGGCGTTGGTGTTGGAGTCGTCACCGCCGATAATCACGAGAGCCTTGATGCCGAGCTCGCGAAGAATCTCGATACCCTTCTCAAACTGGTCTTCCTTCTCAAGCTTTGTACGGCCAGAGCCGATGATGTCGAAACCGCCAGTGTTGCGGTACTGGTCCATGAGCTCCGGAGTGATCTCGATGTACTTGTGGTCAACGAGACCGCCAGGACCGAGGATGAAGCCGTAGAGCTTGTTGTTCGGGTTCAGTGACTTAACACCATCGAACAGACCTGAGATTACGTTGTGGCCGCCAGGAGCCTGACCGCCTGAGAGGATTACACCTACGTTGAAAGAAGGAAGTTCCTTCTTCTCGCCAGCCTCGAAAGTGATGACAGGCATTCCGTATGTGTTGGGGAACAAAGCCTTGATCTCTTCCTGGTTACCTACTGACTGGGTAGCCTCGCCCTCAACGGCCTTTACAGGACCCTGGAGAGCCTTAGGCAACTTTGGCTGATAAGCAGCTCTTGCAATCTGCAATGCACTAATTTCCATGTGATTTAATATTAATATATGTGTAACGTTAAAAATAGTATCTTATTCGTACTTCTTTTGCATCTGCAAAAATAATGTTTTTCCGTGAATTGATGAAAAAAATAACAGGAAAACATTGTTTCTTGTTATTTTTTATTGATTATGCTTGTCGCGTAACATTTTTTTTCCTATCTTTGGCATGTAAATTTTATTGTCTAATCTGATTATATTTTCAATTATGGCTAACAAACGAAGCTTAAAGCGCAATATCAACTACGTGTGCAGTGAACTCTTTTCAGAGGTAGTGGCAGTTTCTTATACAACCGACGCCCACGACGAGGACATCAAGGCGTTGCTCACGTCGATTCTCGTGATACACAACGACTATGTGCGCCGCGTGTCGCACCAAGAGCCGGGACTCGCGCCTAAGCTCTTCTACAAGAATCTCATTTCCAACTTCAACAAACAGGCTTCAGAGATTGTTGACCAAATCTCAAACATAGGATAATAACATGACATTATTGCAACGCATTTGCAAGACAATACTCTATAAATGGATGGGGTGGACCACTCGTATAGAAGTGGACCACCCCAATAAGTATATACTCTGTCTTGCCCCACATACAAGCAACTGGGACTTCATCATCGGACTGCTGTACTCGCGTGCCGAAGGAATGAAAATCAATTTCCTTATGAAGAAGGAGTGGTTTTTCTGGCCACTCGGCGTGTGGTTCAAGCATATCGGGGGCATACCTGTACATCGTGGCAAGCACACCAGCATGACCGATGCCATGGCTGAGGCTGCGCGCAAGTCGGACACGTTCCGCCTGTGCGTCACACCGGAGGGCACGCGCTCGCTCAATCCCGACTGGAAGAAGGGATTTTATTTTATAGCCCTGAAAGCCGGTATTCCAATCCTGCTCTACGGACTGGACTATGAGAAGAAACTCATCGAGTGCAAGCACGTCATCATGCCGTCGGGCGACCTGGACGCCGACATGAAGACCATCAAGACCTATTTCAAGGACTTCAAGGGCAAGAAGCCGGAATTGTTCTCCGTGGGGGAGATTTAAACAAAGCATTTAACAAGAATACAGAGATGAACAAACGAGTACTATCCTTCTTTGTCTGTGTGGTGTCTCTCGCTGTGGCGCCTTCGCTTGCCAGCGACCATAAGACTCTGCCGAAAGAAAAAATAGGTGTCCTGCTGAAGAATTATGTCTTGCAGAACAAGGCTAAGAACGTGTCTTATCCTACTCAACCTTATATGGAGTCGTTCCGTGTGGACGATGCCAACAGGCGGCTGACGCTGAAGGTCAGTCCGTCGTTTGCCACGCAGGACTTCACTGAGCAGTCGGTGAAGTACTACTACAAGCGGCTTTCCAAGTCGCTGCCCAAACCTTACAACCGTTATGACCTTAGCATCGAGTGCATCGGTATGCCGATAGAGCAGCTTGTTGCAGGGGCTAAGTCTGAGGCGGCAGGCTCCAACGCCTTTTGGGGACAGATAGACTACGAGGGACAGCCATGGGTGCTCAATGAGTCGCAGCCATTCTTTGTGTCTCACGGACTTTTCGACCGCCATATCTCCCTTTGGGCGTCACACGGCATATACTACGACCAGAAGAAGGGCAGATGGAAGTGGCAGCGCCCAAACTTGTTCTGCACCACAGAGGATCTGTTCACCCAGACTATTGTCGTGCCTTACCTCATTCCTATGCTTGAGAATGCGGGTGCTGTTGTCTACACGCCACGTGAGCGCGACTGGCAGAAGAACGAGGTGATTGTCGATAACGACAACAGCCGCGCGTATGTTGAGGATGACGGCAAGGAGCAATGGAGCACTACCAGCGAGAAAGGCTTTGCCATGCATGCCGGCACCTACCGCGACGGCGAGAATCCGTTTCAGGGCGGCACGGCGCGCCAGGTGAAGACAATAAAGAAAGGTGCCGAGTCGTGGGCGTCGTATCAGCCTGCCATTCCGCAGGCAGGACGCTATGCCGTGTACGTGAGCTATCAGACCGTTGAGGGCAGTGTTGCCGACGCAAAATACATCGTTGTGCACAAGGGCGAGCGCACAGTCTTCCGTGTCAACCAGCAGATGGGCGGCGGCACATGGGTATATCTTGGAACATTCGACTTCGACAAGGGCAACAATGAATACAACCGTGTCATCGTGACCAACACCTCCAGTGAGCGTGGTGTGGTTACGACCGATGCCGTGCGCTTCGGCGGTGGCATGGGCAACATACAGCGTGGCGGTGCCACAAGTGGTATGCCACGCTGTCTTGAGGGGGCGCGTTATTCTGCCCAATGGGCAGGTGCTCCCTACAGCGTGTATGGCGGACGAGGCGGCACCGACGACTATTCCGACGACATAAACACGCGCTCTAACATGACCAACTGGCTTGCTGGTGGCTCTGTGTATGTGCCGACGCTTGAGGGCAAGGGCGTGCCTTTGGAACTGTCGCTTGCCGTGCACAGCGACGCTGGCTACAGTCTGCTTAACGACTCCATCATAGGGTCGTTGGCGATATGCACCACCAACTTCAACGCTGGCCGGCTCAACAGTGGCGTCTCGCGACAGGCATCCCACGATCTTGCCGAGGCTCTGCTTTCTGGCGTGAAGCGCGACATCACTGCCAAGTACGGCAAGTGGACGCGCCGCTATCTGTGGGACCGCAACTACAGCGAGACACGCCGGCCGGAAGTGCCATCGGCGATAATAGAGACCATGTCGCACCAGAACTTTGCCGACATGCGCCGCGGACTCGACCCCAACTTCCGCTTCACACTCGCGCGTTCGCTTTACAAGACCATCTTGCGTTATGTAAGTGGCGGACACCAACGCCCTTGTGTCGTGCAGCCTTTGCCGGTTAGCAATTTCCGCATCGAGCGCACCGACAATAATCAGTTGCGCCTGACGTGGCTGCCGGTGAACGACGAGCAGGAGCCTACAGCCGTCCCTACATCATATAATGTATATGTATCGGAGAACGGCATGGACTTCGACAACGGACGCATTGTCAAGGGCAGCACGTTCACGTTTGACGCACGCCGTGGCGTGATGTATAAGTTTCGCGTGACGGCTGTCAACCGTGGTGGCGAGAGTTTCCCGTCGGAGACGCTGGCTGCATACCTGTCGCCGGAGTCTCACGCCAAGGATGTGCTTGTGGTGAATGGCTTCAAGCGGCTGTCGGGTCCGGCTGTGGTTGACAACGCGTCGAGCCAGGGCTTCGACCTTGACGACGACATGGGAGTGAGCTATGGGCTTACCGCAGGATGGAACGGCCGGCAGCAGTGTTTCGACCGCTCGCGTGCTGGCAGTGAGGGACCAGGTGCCATGGGATATTGCGGCGACGAGCTTGCCGGCACTTTCGTCATGGGCAACCAGCAGAACGAGTCGGTGTGTCATGTCGAGAACATAGCCCGCGCGGGTGCCTACAACGTGTTGTCATGTTCGTTGGAATCGCTTGAGAACGACCTCGTTAAGCCGTCCCACTATACCGCCATCGACCTTATGTTTGGCTTGCAGAAAGACAACGGTCATTCACTCGTCCACTACAAGACGTTCTCGCCATCCCTGCAACGCCAGATACGGGCGTTCATTCGTGGTGGCGGTCGACTGATGGTGAGCGGTGCTTATGTCGGCAGCGACATGCAGGAGGCGTCTGAACGCGACTTCCTGGCAGGCGTGCTGAAGAGTGGCTATGCCGGCACCAACCGCCAGCCGTCCGACAACATTGTCAACGGTCTCGGCATCTCGTTCGACATCATACGCCAGCCAAACGCCAGCCACTTTGCCGCCACGTCAGTGGACATGATGCAGCCGTCTGATGGCAAGTCGTTCTGCGCTATGCAGTATGCCGACGGCACCGATGCTGCCGTTGCTTACGACGGCTCCGACTACAAGTGCTTCACAATGGGATTCCCGTTTGAGTGCATCAACAGTCTGAAGGCACGCTCGCAGGTGATGAAGGCAATAATGACATTCCTTATGAAATAATAACTAATAACTTTAAAAAACAAAATGACTATGCACAAAATTCAAGCAAACGCCTCTGGCACAAGAAGTATTGAGATAAGCGACAAGCATCTTGAGACTATTGCAAAGTATTCACTCCTCAACGGACTGGTCGACAGCAACGGCATCATCGACGAGACTGTGCTCGACAAGCTTAAACTCAATGTGCGCTCGTTGTTGGAGTCGTCCGACATCAGCGACAAGGATCTGCTCGACCTCTGTCTCGACGTGATCTACAATAACAACATGAAGGCCATTGGCCTTGGAAACCTCGTGGCTCTCTACAAGGAGTGGGAGAGCAAGCAGCCTGCTGCTGAGGAAGAATAAAAACAGTTTATCTATCGGAGCGGCAGGCTCCAGTCTGCCGCTCTGCCCAAAACAGACAAACATTAAGAAAATTTTAAAAGGTATTGACGATGAAAGAATACAGGCTCACCGATTGGTTGCCTACTACAAAGAAAGAAATGGAAATACGGGGATGGGATAGCGTTGATGTTATTCTGTTCTCCGGCGACGCCTATGTTGACCACCCTTCGTTTGGCGCTGCCGTCATCGGACGCACGCTCGAAGCTGCCGGCTACCGTGTGGCTATCGTGCCTCAACCCGACTGGCATGGCGACTACCGCGACTTCAAGAAGCTTGGTCGTCCTAACCTGTTTTTCGGCATTGCTCCAGGCTGCATGGACTCTATGGTCAACAAGTATACAGCCGGAAAGCGTCTGCGCTCTGAGGATGCCTACAGTCCTGATGGTCGACACGACTGCCGTCCGGAATATCCTACCATTGTCTATACCAAGATATTGAAGCAACTGTTCCCCGATGTGCCCGTAATCCTCGGCGGTATCGAGGCATCGCTTCGTCGCCTTACCCATTACGATTACTGGAAGGACAGTCTTCAGAAATGTATCCTCTGCGATTCTGGTGCCGACATGATAATCTATGGTATGGGTGAGAAACCTATCATTGAGCTGTGCCGTCAGATTAGCGAGGGCAAGCCGGTCAGCGAGATTCATGACATACCGCAGACGGTGTATCTCTGTAAGGAAGAGGATATACCCGGTGGCATAACTGATGCCGACATCGTGCTTCATAGCCATGAGGAGTGCCTGCGCAACAAGAAGGCGGAGGCTGATAACTTCAGACATATTGAGGAGGAGTCCAACAAGATGCATGGCCAGCGCATGATGCAGGCTGTCGATGGCAAGTATGCTGTTGTCAACCCTATGTATCCGCCTATGACACCTGAGGAACTCGACCGCTCCTTCGACCTGCCTTACACTCGTCTGCCACACCCAAAATACAAGGGTAAGCGCATCCCTGCCTACGAGATGATCAAGTTCTCAGTGAATATGCACCGTGGCTGTTTTGGCGGTTGCGCGTTCTGCACCATCAGTGCCCATCAGGGTAAGTTCATCGCGTGCCGTTCGAAGGAGAGCATCGTCAACGAGGTGAAGAAGGTTATTGAGATGCCCGATTTCAAGGGCTATCTGTCCGACCTTGGCGGTCCGTCTGCCAACATGTATGGTATGCATGGCCGCAATCCTAAGGCGTGCGCCGTGTGCAAGCGTCCGTCGTGCATCAACCCGCAGGTGTGCCCCAACCTTATCACCGACCACACCAAGCTGCTTGAGGTCTATCATGCTGTCGACGCGCTGCCTGGCATCAAGAAGAGTTTCATCGGCAGTGGTGTGCGCTACGACTTGCTACTGCACAAGAGCAAGGACGAGAAGTCCAATGCCGCAGCACGCCAGTATACCCGCGAGTTGATATGCAAGCATGTCAGCGGACGACTGAAGGTGGCGCCAGAGCACACGTCCGACAATGTGCTCAGACTCATGCGCAAGCCGTCGTTCACGCTATTTGAGGAGTTCAAGAAGATTTTCGACCGCATCAACACAGAGGAGAACCTGCGCCAGCAGATAATCCCTTATTTCATCAGTTCGCACCCCGGTTGCCGTGAGGAGGACATGGCTGAGCTTGCCGTCATCACAAAGCGCCTCGACTTCCATCTTGAACAGGTGCAGGACTTCACGCCTACGCCAATGACGGTCAGCACCGAGACGTGGTATACCGGCTACGATCCATATACCCTCGAACCCGTGTTCTCTGCCAAGACTCCGCGTGAAAAGCTTGCCCAGCGCCAGTTCTTCTTCTGGTATAAGCCGGAGGAACGCCGCAACATAGAAAATGAGCTGCGTCGCATCGGGCGCACCGACCTCATATCGAAGCTCTATGCCGGTGTGCCAATGCCCAGCCACGGACGCAACTTTGGCAACAACCGCCGTCCAGAGTTTGAACGCCAGCAATGGAATGAAGAAGAATCACCGCGCGACAAGAACCGCCGTGGACGCGACAAGCAGAAGAATACTGGAAGTGGCTATGGAAAAAGGAACAACAGCGGCTATGGAAAGCCGAATGTTCCGTACAATAAAGGAAGAAAGCGTTAAAGACGAACTATCATGACAAACGGATACAAAAGCAGGCAGTACACACAGCCAACCAAACGCTATGTGCAGGTGATGGATTTAAAGGACAACAGTGAACTTATCCGTCGCTACCGCGAGGCTCACGACAAAGAGCATTTTTGGAAAGAGATTGGAGATGGAATAAGACAGGTCGGAATTCTTGAAATGGAGATTTACATTGCCAGCAACCATCTTGTGATGATAGTTGACGCGCCGCTCGACTTCGACTGGAATTCTGCCATGTCACGCCTTGCAACCCTTCCGCGACAGGCGGAATGGGAACAGCATGTGGCACAGTTCCAGAATTGTTCTGCTGAGGCAACGAGCGATGAGAAGTGGCAGATGACGGAGCGAATGTTCCACATATATGATTATTAGAGAAAGAACAGAAAGGATGGTGTGCATTCTATGATTATACACAAGAAAAATCATAGAAAGCACATCCTCTCGTCTGTCATTCTGCTTTCGCCCTTGCTCTCGTAACTGTTCTTCGTATGGAGTCTGCCTTTATTCCGAACATTTCGCTTAATTTGTTGTAGTCGTAACTAAGTTCAACAAGTGTTATTATAAGCATGTTTCTTGGAGACAGTTCCTTGTACTTACTTGCAATGACTGTCTTCAGTTGCTCATGTTCGAAGAAGCAATATTCGGTGCAGCAGTTATAGTCCTCATTTTTCCACATAACAGTAGTTGTCTTTCCATCAACCAAATCCTTAAGCAGGCGCTTTCCTTGTTGGGCCTTTTGCATTGCCGATTCTGTTGATTCAATGGTCTTGTTTAGTCTGTGGATTTCTTGCTTGTGTTGCAGATTGGTTGCCTCAAGACTTTTTATACGCTCAGCTTTTTTATTGATATCGTTGTCCTGTTTCCTCATTATGTCATTTCCCTGTTCAAGCAAAGTGTCTTTTTTCTCCACTGTCTTCTTCAAATATTCAATCCGGTATTTTATAATGTATAGAGCTGCAATTACAATTCCAACTATGAAAAATATTGATTGGAATTGTGATGATAATAATAAGATATCTGACAAATCAAACATGCCTGTCAGTAAGCCACATCATTTGCCTGAAAAAAGAACTTATCTATTATTGAACTTCACAAAATCGTATGATAATGTTTCCGTTTTTGTATATAAAAACTTGGAGATAGTTCACTCTGAAATGTTAGCTGTTTCAGAAGGGGATACATTAATGTTATTGGAGGTGAATTGTTCTGCAAAAAAGACTGGGATTTGATACTTGGAGAACTTGTAAAGAAGGGTATGTCACCGACGTTTATCTCAACAAAATATCCTATAACAGACAAAATAATACCAAGGGCATAGTAAAAAACAGCTATTTCGGTGACCGAAATTCACGCGATAACAGTCACAGTGGATGGCATGACTTCTCATTTGACTATACTCACAAGTCACTGGAGGCAGGTGCAGACTATTTGTATTATACGACAACAAGCAACAGTGCTACATTCACAGACAATGCCGCATCTCTTGATGAAATAACTGTCAACAATAAGCAAGTCGCCAATAAAGTACATGCGTTTGTCGACTGGTCGCACAAGCTATGGAAAGGCACACGTTTTCTTGCTGGAGGTGATTATACTTATTCAGAAACACGCAACACATTGCGCAACCAGGTTGTGGAAGATGGCGATAATGAAACAAAGTCAACATCACATGAGCATATAGCAAATTTTGGCATGTAAAGAGCGACAATGTCTATGGCAACAAGTACGATGCGAAGAAGTGGACATTCATGCCTATCGCGAACAACACCTTCATCATTTCGCGCAAGCCTAATCTGTCGTTGGATTTGATGGCGGCGTACAAGAGTGAATCCACCCCATTTCTTTTCCATGACAGTTCACTTTGGACTATTGACGCAGGTTTGAAGTGGCAGTTCTGCAAGAACCGTGCAGTGTTGTCATTCAAGGCTTCTGACATCTTTGAGTCGATGATGCCGAGGCGCAGCAAGCGTATGCCGCTGCAATCGCAATGGCAGAACTATGACTATAGATTTCTTAGTCGCAACATAAGTGTATCGTTCACATACAAGTTCCATAACTTCAAGGAAAAGGAAACAAATGATGTGGATGTATCGCGGTTTGGCGTAAAAATGTTATAAATATTTGTGGCAATGTCACGGTTTAAAGTGTATTATCAGCATGATGCCATGCAGTGTGTTGATATTCTAAAAATTCTATAAGAAGAATGTGTGTCAGAACAATTGACACACATTCTTTATTGCTCAATTTTTTAGAACTCGAACTTCTCAAGTTTCAGTCCATTCTTTGTCAGTGCCTCGATTTCGGGCACGAGTCTTGTGAAGTGTTCCGAAGCCATGTGTGCCTTGAGCACTTCCTCGTCTTTCCATGTCTCGCAGAACATCATCACCAATGGGCGTGTAGCGCTGAGGAACAGGTCATATGAAACGTTGCCCTTGTCCGAGCGTGACGCGTTCACAAGTTCTGTACCGAGTTTCTTTACCTCTTCTACATTTGAGGCGTCTTTCACTTCGAAAAATGCATTTAATCTAATCATAACAGTAATGTTTTAAAAGGTTTATTTATAAAAAAATTGTGGGCAGCCAATAGACCGCCCACAACCAACACAAAAACTAAACTAGACTTAACTAAGCTAATTCGAGGCTCTCACGAGTCCCTAATTATCACTTGCAAAGATAGTGATAATTGTTGAAATACCCCCCCGTATAGTAAAAATTTTACTTAAAGGAGAGCATTTTTGTTATAATGATAGTTAAAATGATGATTTTGTTCCATTTTCTATCATAATATAGTCCAATATGGTCATGGCAGTCATTGCTTCCACTATAGGCACTGCGCGAGGCAGCACGCAAGGGTCATGGCGTCCACGTGCGAGCAGGGTGGTTGGATTGCCGTTTTTGTCGATGGTTGGCTGCTCTTGCAGTATTGTTGCCACGGGTTTGAAGGCGGTGCGGAAGTATATGTCTTCGCCATTGCTTATGCCGCCCTGTATGCCTCCGCTGTGATTGGTGCGTGTGTGTATTTTTCCGTCAGTGCACTCGAAGATGTCGTTCTGCTTGCTGCCGCGCGAGTTCACGCAGTTGAACCCCTCGCCATACTCAAATCCCTTGGCGGCGTTGATGCCGAGCATGGCGGCGCCGAGCATGGCGTGAAGCTTGCCGAACTCAGGTTCGCCAATGCCCGCCGGACAGCCTTTCACCACGCATGTGATGATGCCTCCGATGGTGTCGCCCTCGGCTTTCACCTCGGTGATGAGCTGTTCCATGAGCTGGGCTTTTGCCGGGTCGGGGCAGCGCACGTTGTTCTTTTCTATCTCGCTGAAGTCGAGCATGGAGTAGTCGCTGCTCACGGCAATGTCGCCTACCTGCGATGTGTATGCCGTAATCTCGATGCCCATTTTCCTGAGCGCGAGTTTGGCGAGTGCTCCGCCCACGCACCGGCTTATGGTGATGCGTGCCGACGAGCGTCCGCCTCCGCGGTGGTCGCGTATGCCATACTTCTGTGTGTAGGTGAAGTCGGCGTGCGACGGGCGAAACAGCTGGCGCATGTTGTCGTAGTCATTAGAGTGCTGGTTGGTGTTGCGCACTACAAAACCGATAGGACAGCCCGTCGACTTGCCCTCGAACACGCCACTGAGCAGTTCCACCTTGTCGGGCTCGTTGCGCGCAGTTGTTATCTTGCTCTGTCCGGGTCGGCGTCGGTTCAGCTCGTTCTGTATGAACTCCATGTCGATGTCGATGCCGGCAGGCATACCGTCCACCACACCGCCTATTGCAGGGCCGTGGCTCTCGCCGAACGTTGTCAGCGTAAAGAGATTTCCGTATGTATTGCGCATGGTGCTACCCTCCTATTTAGTGACAGTGACCGCAGCCGCTCTCGCAGCCTCCCTCGCAACCTCCGCAGTTGCCTCCGCATCCGCCACCGCCGTTCAGGTGGTTGAGCATGGTCTGTATCTCGTCCTTTGTAGCCTCGCGGTTCTCGATGATGTAGCCCTTGAAGTTGAGTTTGTTGCCTGCGAGAGGGTGGTTGAGGTCAACCTTCACCTTGTCGTCGCCTACTTCGAGAACGGTGGCGATGAAGAAGTTGCCGTCCTCGTTCTTCAGAGGAATCTGTGCTCCCTTGAAGATGTTCTTGCTGTCGAAATGTCCGTCCACGCTGAACATCTCCTTGTTGAGGTCGATGACGCGCTTTGGCTCGTATTCACCGAAAGCCTGGTCCTTGTCAAGCTCGAAGTCGAACTTTGCGCCGCGCTCAAGGTTCTCAAGCTGGCTCTCAAGGGCGTCGAGTGCGGCGCCGAAGCCGGTGATGAACACGAATGGCTGCTCCTGTGATGTTTCTTCAACGAGTTTGCGCTCTCCGTTGTCGTTGATGGTGAAGAGCTGGTAGTGAGCTGCGATGAGCTTGTTTGTCTTGTTTTCCATTTTTCTTATTTTCTTTTGTTTTTTATTCCTTTTTTGTTGGGATATAGTGCAAAGGTACGATATTTTTTCTTGATATTGTCGTATATTCAATATTTTGTGCTAACTTAGCCGCCAAAACACATATATATATGTATACACTCAAGAGAATGTTGTTTGCTTGTATATTGCTGTTCTGTGCTGCCGTTATGTCGGTAGCGCAAAACGATGATGCGGCGGCTAAGATGTCATCGTCGCTAAGGGTGTTGGCACTTGTCGACGGACATGTAGGCGGTGGCGTGCGGCGCGTCAAGCCTGTGCCGTCTGCCAGGCGTGTGTGTGTGCTTGTGCGCATTGCGGGTGGCGACGATAGTGTGCTCACCGAGCATGGCTGCAAGCCGGTTGCCAATATTGGCGACATTGCCGTGGCAGAGATACCCGTGGCCAACCTTGTGGCACTTGCCTCCGACAGCCGTGTGTGCCGTGTTGAGGCTGAGCGCGGCAATGAGCTGCAGCTCGACTCTATGGCTACATATACCAATGCTTCAGGCATCTACATCGGCAGGCACCTGCCACAGCCGTATACAGGCAAGGGTGTTGTTGTGGGCAGCATGGATGTGGGCTACGACCTCACGCATCCCACGTTTCTCAATGCCGACGGCACGGCGAGCCGTATATGCCGCTTCTGGGACCAGCTGTCCGCCGACACCATAGGCAGCCAAATGTATGTTGGCGCTGAATACACCTCTGCCGAGGCGATAAGCGGCTATGCCCACTCTCGCGACGGATTTAAGATGTTTCATGGCACCCACACCCTCGGCATCGCTGCCGGCAATGGTGCCGGCACGCCTTACGTGGGCATGGCTCCGGAGAGTGAGCTGTGCCTGGTGAGCAATGCCGTGTCGGGCGACGAGGAGTTTATCTCCGATTCCGACATGTACAAGTATACCACTGCCGCCGACCTGCTTGGCTTCAAGTATATCTTCGACTATGCCGAGTCGGTTGGCAAACCTTGCGTGGTGTCGTTCAGTGAGGGCGCGCGGCAGGACTTCCGTGGCGACAACCAGCTTTACTACGAGGCTCTCAGCCGTCTTGTAGGCAAGGGGCGCATACTTGTTGCCTCGGCTGGCAACGAGGGCATAAACCGCAGTCACGTGTGCAAGCCAGTCGGACGCGAGTCGGCTGGCACACTCGTCACGTCGCCCGATAACCATGTCAGCATGACAGTGCGCGTTAGCGGCGATGGCAACAGTAAGAATAATGTGTCGATGCTCACGGTATTGGGCTATGGCGCCAAACAGGTTGTCATCAGTGTGCCGGTTGGAGACGTGTGTGCGGCTGTCGATTCCTTGTTGTCTGACACGTTGTTGCTCAATGGCATTGAGTATGTGCAGACAATGCAAGCCTATCGCTCATGTTTCAATGCCGACGACATTGTGGTGGATGTCACCTTGTCGAGCCCAGATTCTACGTGGCTTTGGACCAACGACCACAAGACCTCGTTTAGTGTGTGTGGCGCTGATGCCTTTGCCGAGGTTTATCCAGTGCATGGCAGTTTCTCAGCCGATGCCACTCTAAACGATGCCGACTTCACCCATAACATTCTTTCGCCCGGCAGCGCGCCTGACGTGATATGTGTAGGGGCTACCTCTTACCGCCCTCAATACACCGATATAAGCGGTTCTCTCCACACCAGCAGTTGGGGCCCATCCGGTGAGCGTGGCTCGTTTTCATCAGTAGGCCCCACATTCGACGGACGTGTAAAGCCTGATGTCATGGCGCCGGGCGCTAATGTCATATCCGCCATGAGCAGCTATTATGTGAACGACAATAAGGACAAGGCTCTTGTCGCCCAACAGGAGTATGGTGGGCGCACCTACGGGTGGGCTGTTGAAGGAGGCACCTCGATGTCAACCCCTGCCGTGGCAGGAATCATCGCCCTTTGGCTTGAGGCAAATCCCGATCTCACGCCCGCTGATGTGCTTGGCGTGATGCAGCGCACGTGCAAGCCGTGTGGCGACTATGGCGACGACACTCCCTATTATTGCGGCTATGGTGCCATCGACGCTTATGCCGGACTGCTGGATGTGCTTGGCATGACGGGGGTTGAGGGGCTGTCGGCAAGCAGTGTGCGCGGTGTCGGCATAAGCGTTGCCGACGGCAACTGCCTGCACCTGTCGTTTGACGCGCCCTTGCAGCATGACGAGAGGGTGAGCGTGTATGGGGTGGGCGGCAACCGCTGTGCCACGCTCACGCTTGGCAAGGGACAGCGCGAATATTCCGTCAGACTGGCTGTCGGCAATGGCGTGTATGCCGTGCAGGTGGGGCGGCAGGGTTCCGCGTTGGTGAAAATTAATCAGTAGAAATTTCCTGTTTTTACTAAAAATGTATACTTTTGCACCACAATTACAACAACAATAACAATATCAAAAGCTATGAGAAAAGTAAAGTTTTTGTTGATGGCTGTCGTTGCAGCCATTGTGTTTGCATGTGGCACTACACGCACAGTGCCAATCACCGGACGCAAGCAGAACATCTTGGTGTCTGATGAGCAGGTGCTCTCTCTGAGCAACCAGGAGTATGCCAACTACATGAAGACAGCCAAGCTGTCTACCGATGCTGCCAACACAGCCATGGTGAAGCGTGTGGGCGAGAAGCTTGCAGCAGCCGTGGAGAAGTATCTCAATGAGCATGGCTTGCAGTCGGAGGCAAAGCAGTTCAACTGGGAGTTCAATCTTGTTCAGGACCAGAGCGTCAACGCCTTCTGTATGCCTGGTGGCAAGATTGTAGTGTATGAGGGTCTGCTGCCCGTCACCAAGGACGAGGCTTCGCTCGCCATTGTTCTCGGTCATGAGATTGCCCATGCTGTGGCAAAGCACTCTGCCGAGCAGATGAGCAAGCAGATAAAGAACCAGTATGGCACACAGATTCTCGGTCAGGTGCTCAATGCTGCCGGTGTAAGCTCTGGCACAACACAGCTCGCGCAGATTATCGCTCAGAAGGGTCTGCAGTTCCGCAGCCTGAAGTACTCTCGCGACAACGAGAGCGAGGCCGACCACATGGGTCTTATCTTCGCTGCAATGGCTGGCTACGATCCTAACGTGGCTGTATCCTTCTGGCAGCGCATGGCTCAGGCCACAGGCAGCAGCAACCAAAACGATATGTTCAGCGACCACCCGTCTGACGCAAAGCGTATCGCTGCCATCAAGCAGGAGCTGCCCGAGGCTCTGACTTACTATAAGCCAGCCACCACAACCACTTCTACAAAGAAGGGCACAACATCTTCAAAGAAAAAGACTACCACAACAAAGAAAAAGACAACAACGTCTTCAAAGAAGAAGACCACAAAGAAATAAAAAAGAAACAGGAGGTCAGGCATCTTGCCCAACCTCCTGTTTTTTTATTCATCCCAAAGCTCCGTTTGCCTTGGAGCCATAATCATGCTGCCCTCACCAATCTCATTCTCATTTGAGTCGTCTAATGAAATCGACGTGGGTGCGCCGTTGCTTGCAGCCAGGATTTGACATTCAGCGTCAACCCTCACCAGTATGATTTCGGGTCTTTGATATTCTTTTTTTGCCATATTGTTTTTCTGCATTATTATCCGTTTTTACTTTACAAATTTCTTTCCGTTCTTGATGTACACACTCTTGTCGAGTCCGTTGAGCGACGTGCCGTTCTTTCTCACCATTCTGCCGTCGATGGAGTAGATGTCGGCAGACTTCTCTGCGTCATTTGCATTGATGTCGGTGATGCCTGTTGAGCCGTTGGAGATTACAAACGCCATTGCGCTTGCCGGTGTCACGCCGTTGAGCGTCACGTAGAAGCGGAATGGCACTATCTGTCCGCCGTTCACCTTATACAGCTTGAGTGTGCCGTTCTCGTCGGTCTCTGATGAGGCTGAGAGGGCATACTGTGTGCCGTCGCCTTTGAAATAGGAGTAGTTGCCTTGTATTGTGGCATCGCCTATCACTGTCGTCGACTCGGTGCTTTCCTCGCCGCTTCCGTTGAGAATGTAGACGTTGCTCTCGGATGTGAATGTCAGGGTGGCGTCCTTGTCGCCTGTGTGGATGATGTAGGGCGTGTTGGCATCCATTGAGTTCACTTCCACGAGAGAAATTACGTTTTTCTGGTTGGCATTGCCCACGAGTTTGTATGCCTTGCACCCGTTAGGTATGTCGGTGGCAACTGGCAGGTAAGCAGACGCGTAGGAGTTGGCTGTCAGCACGCGTGTGTAGGTCAGCGGACGGTTCTCCTTTGCGCTGATGAAGTAGTTGTTGTACACGGCATAGCCGTCCTTGTAGACAACCGATGTGGCTGGCACATACTCATCCGCCTCGGAGTCGCCGTTGTAGCCAACGACATTCTGTGTCGCTCCCCAGTCATTTTCTGGCGAGAACGAGCTGTTGCCCTCTCCGTTGACATAGATAAGGGCGTTGGGGTTGGCTGGCGTCACGGTGTAGCCGTCGCCATCGGTCTTCAGGTCGGTAAGGTCGTAGGCAGTGATGCCCTTGTCGCTCAGTGCGTCGTTAATCGCCTGTGCACTCTTGGCGTAGCCCCTCACCTTGTAGAAACCGCGCTCGTTGGCATCGTTGTCAACGGTGACCATCTCGGCAAGTCCCAGTCCGTACACTTCCATCTCGTACACGCTGTAGCCGTAGGCAGGCATAGCCTTGCTCACGCCCATAATGCGCACGTAGCGTGCGTTCTCGGGGTCAAACTCCACCGTCTCGCCGCCGGTAGGCGAGTCCTTCACGTTTTTCACCGTCTTCCACGTCTTGCCGTCCACCGACACCTGGAGGTTGTATTCGGCAGCGCGTGCGTTCTCCCAGTATACCACCACTTTGTTTATGTTGTACACATTCTGCAGGTCTACAGCAAGCCATTCCTCGTTGCTGTCCCACTTGCTCTCCCAGCGTGAGCCAGTGGCATCACCGTCGAAAGCCTTCTCAGGTCCCGACTCGCCGTTCTGTGTTGAGCATGTCGCGGGCTTGTTGTAGGCAAGGTTCATGTCGGTGAAGAGTCGCGAGTCAACGTCGATGGTGTCGCCGTGCTCGCCATACAGAGCCGAGAACTTGTAGGTGCCGGGCTTGTTCATGATTATCGACTTGCGCTTCTCCTCGTAGCGGCCTACGGTGTTGTCCACCGCCTTGTAGTCGGGAGTGGTGAGCGCGTAGTTCAGTGTGCCGTCGGCTACATCAATCTTTCCCTTGAACTGGTCGAGCGCCTCAATCTTTATTTTTGCCGGAGTGCCGTCGCTTGTGGTGAGCACCTTGCTTGGCGATATGGTGATGTAGCGCGGATAGATAGCCTCCTCCACGTTGAACGTCTGGGTGTAGATGTCGTCGCCAGTTGGCAGCTTCACCTTCACCGTCACGTCGCCGTATTCTTTCGGCGTGAACACACCGTCCTCTGTCACGTCGCCGAAGTCGGAGCTGAACTCTGCATCCACGCTCACCGTCTTTCCGCCAACGGTGTAGCCCACAACACTCAGCTGTGAAGGCTCGTTCTGCTTGAGCACGTCCCGGTCGGCAGTAATCTTAATGCCCTCGATGTCGTCGTCGGTGGCATTGTCAGGACAGCCGAACGCCTGAATCTCGTAGAGTGAGATGCCGTAGTCGGTGGAGCGCTTCTTGCCAGTTATGCGCACGTAGCGCGCCTTGTGGTCGCCAAGCATTATGTCGTCCCATCCTCCGTCGGAGCTGACGTCCTGCGAGTAGGTCCATGTCTTGCCGTCGTCCGACAGCTCAACGGTGTACAGGCTCGCGTAGGCAGTTTCCCAGTGGATGCGCAGCTTGTAGAGCTTTGCCTCTTGCTGCAGGTCCACCATAATCCATTCTCCGTCCTTGTGCAGACTGCCCCAGCGTGTGCCGTCGTCACCGTCGGTGGCGTTCTCGGGCAGGCAGCCCTCGTTCTCGTGTCCGCTTTCGGTGCAGGGGCGGTGCAGCGCGAGGTTAGGCATGAGCAGTTCCTCGCGCGGGTCAACGGCTTCCGCCTCACGCGTGATGTCGTTCACGGCGCGTGATGTCTTGCCCTCTACGGTTAGCTGCCGTGGTGCGGCTTCCATTGAGTAGCCGTCGGTGAACCTCACGGTTATTGTTTCTTCTCCCGGGTTGTAAGCCATGTGCACCTTTGAGTTGTCAGCCTTGCGGTAGACGCGGGCGGTAGGTATGGAGCCGGAGATGGTCCAGTCGAGGTCACCGTTGGTCAGGTGGGAGTGGGTGGAGAAGTAGGTTATGCCGTTGGTTGACGATGTGTGTGCGATGTCGTTGTTCTTGTCCCACAATTGGTCGAACACCTTCGCTGCCTCGTCGGGGTCGGAGCGTTGCAGGTAGGACAGCACCACGTTGCCCCAGTCGCCGCTGTTGTCGAGTCGGTCGTTTTTGGATACCGACGTGTAGCTTTCATCAAACCATCTGCCGTTGCTTGCGTCACGTTCGGCGGTGGCGGCAGGGTCCTTGAAGAGCATCTCGTAGTCCCAGTTGGCGAATGTCTTGTCTTCCGACAGGTAGTCGAGAGCCGTTGATGTAGGCATCCATTGTATGCCCTGCATGTAGATGTTCTGGTAGCCGAAGTAAGTCCAGTAGCCCACGCCGTGGCATGTCAGGTTGCTGCTGTAGGGATGCTTGAACTTCTCGTGGTCGATGTTGTCTTTGTGGCGGTCGAACCAGTATTCTGCCGTGCCGCGAGCCTCTGACAGCCATCCGAAGATGCCAGCGTCGCGCATGTCGTTGTCGCCGAGTGCCACGCCGAGCAGGTAGAGTCCGCCCCAGCTCTGCATGGCTTCCGATGTGGACTCCTGTCCGTTGCCGTTGCCGTCGCCCATGCCTCCGGCGAATGAGTGGCCTGCCCACGGGTCGAAGGTGCGGAAGAGCGGGAAGGCGTTGTCGTTGCGGTCCCAGTTGGCGTAGTCCTTGGCAACGAGCTTGAGCATGTCGCCGTAGTTGTCGCGGAAGTCGTCGTCGACAAGAGCAAGCAGTGCGCCGGCGAGGGTGAAGTAGCCGTAGTGGAAGTGGTGGTCGTTGAATGTGTCGGAGTCGAAACTCGTGCTGTAGCCCACCATTGCGCCCCAGCGGTCGTAGCGTGCGAAGAATCCATTCTTCTCGCCTGGGGTATATGTAAGCCAGTTGACCATAGCCTCCTTCAGGCGCTTGCGGCACTTGTCGAACAGCTCCTTGTTGCCCATCTCGCGCGCCATCATCATGTAGAGCGCCATCTGCGTGAGACCCTTTCCGCCCCAGTAGGTGTCGGTTCCGAAGGTGCCCTTCACGGAGTAGTCGTCTATCATCTTCGTCATGCGCTCTTCGCTGTAGGGGTTCTGCTTGCTGTCGTTGGCGGATGGCTCAGCCCAGTAGGGCAACATTCCGTAGAAGCGGTAGTCCACCTCGAAGTCGTTGCCTATGGCGGTCCTCAGTTTTCCGTGGGGCGTCAGGTATTCCTTGCCGTCGAATGGCAGTTTGCAGTCGTAGCCGGTGTCGCGCCACTGGTGGGGCAGGAAGCCTTGCATCACGTTGTCGGCTTTCTCGCCAGTTGCGAGGTTGTCGGCGTCAATGTGCCATGTGGTGCTCATGCGGCCTTCCGATGCCGTGTACTTCCAGTCAACGCGTGTGTCGCGCGGAACGCATGGCGCATATTTCGCGAGCGCGTTGAGGTCGTCGGCTGTGTTGAGCACAGCCACCACCACATAGCCGTTCTTCTTTTCGTCGGCATATTCTATAGTGGCGTTTCCGTCGGCAATGGTAACGGTTGAGCCTTCGGGCAGGTAGACGCCATACACGTCGCCGCCGCGTTCCACTGTCAGTCGGTCTGTCTCCACGGATGTTGTAATCTCCTTGTGGTTGCTGTCGTAGTAGTGGGTGTCGGTGTCTGTATATCCAGTGTCGGTCCAGCCCGACTTGTTGAGCTTCAGCACTGGTGCGAAGCCCTTTGTCTCCATCCAGGTGAAGGGTATTCCATGCGCCATCGTGACGTACATCTGCTTGGCACCTTGCTTCATCGAGAACTCCACGTCCCAGTCGTGCCAGTGCTCGGCAACGGCAGACTCGGGCTTGAAGTCCTTGCCGCCAACGGTGAGTGTGGTGTTCGACTTCAATTCTGTTCCGTCCTCAATCCAGTACGAAGGGTGCTGTATGTCGAGTCCGCTTTCGTTGGCTTGCAGCATTTGCGGATACGACCACAGATGACCTGAGTATTTCTCGGTCATGAGGTTCATCCACCAGTCGTTGGTTGGTATGGGCTGTCCTTCGCGTTCGGTGAGGTAGATCTTGCGCGTCTGCATGTCGCGGCTCTTGTCGCCCTTGAATCCCCAGTCGCCTGGCTTGTGGTCTTCGCTGTAGCATAGCGACAGAGGGGTGTAGGACGCATAGCTGCCCTTTCCAACGTGCACTACCTTTTGCGCGCTTGCCATGTTGGCTGACGCTGTTGCAAGAATAATTGCCGATGTTAAAATTAGGTCTCTTTTCATATACGTATTTAGGTTTTTATTCAAGTGTCTTTTTTGGCTTCGATGTTGCAAATTTACGCAACTATATAAACGGGTGCAAGTGGAGTGGGGCAAATAGTGGATGAAATGGTAAAGGATTAACAACGCAAATAGCTGATTTACAAATGAATACTGAAGTGCTTGGATTTTCAAAAAGTGGAAGAAACAAAGCTCAACAATACCTCACTTTTCATGGGAGGTCGATTGTCTTCGCTCGTCCGTAATCAAATTGTTGCTGATTTTTGGAATTTGGCATAATCCTGTTGTGCCACCGCCTACGGCGAGTGGCACGGGTCAAAGGAACACGGATAGCACAGAGGAGCACAGATCGGTCTTTCACGGATTTTTTTATTATACATATTTGATTTTTGGCGCCTTACGGCGCGGATTTTTTAGGATTTGGACGCTAAAGCGTCCTGCTTCGCGTGGAACGAAGGCGAGCTTGCTCGCCAAATATTATGCATAAAAAGATATCCCCGAAGAGGGCGCTTCCAAAACAAGGCGTTCTCTCCGGGGATTAACTTTGCAAAGATTTTTAGCTGCTTGATAGGCAGCGTTTAATTGTACCAAATGGATGAATCTACGCGAATGTAACGGTCGTCATCTTCGTTGTAGACATTGTCAAGCTCAAACGACTCAAGGTCGTAGGCTTTTTTAGCTGTTCTCATCATAATATCCTCCTATTCTGACCGGTGTCTCCCGCCAGTCATTTAAGATTACCATTTGGGGATGTGAGACTCCATCCTTAATTTAATTTAGACAATGCAAATATAGCGGTTTTTGTTGAATTTTGCAAGAGTAAACATCAATATGGCTTACTATTTTAAACTTATTTTAATCATTCCGCAATAATATGCAATAAATATAACGGTTTCTACATTTCCTTGAACGCGCTCCTGACAATGGGTATGGCAATGAGAAACGTCACCACGTCGCACACCGCCTGGCACATCGCCACGCCCATGAGTCCGAACAGTCGTGGCAGGATGATGATGAACGGTATGAACACGAGTCCGCGTCGTGCCGATGACAGGATGTTGGCGCGCAGAGGCTTGCGTGTGGTCTGGAGCATCATGTTGCCGGTCATGATGAAGGCATTGAGGGGATAGGCGGCGAGTTGCCAGCGCAGGGCGGTGCTGCCCACGGCAATCACGATGGCATCGTCGCGGAACAGGGCTATCGTTTGCGGTGCAAGGCAGAAGACAACAGCCGACACTGCGGCGAGAAACAGAAATCCCGTGCGCACCGTGAACCAGAAGCCTTTGCGCAGTCTGCCATACAGCTCGGCGCCGTAGCAATAGCCGCAAAACGGCTGGAAACCCTGCCCGAGACCTACGATTACAGACATCACGAACATCGTCACCCGGCTCACTATCGACATGGCGGCAATGGCGGCATCGCCGTAAGGGGCGGCGGCGAGGTTGAGCAGTATGACGGATATGCAGGCGAGTCCCTGGCGCGACAGCGACGGCGAACCGCCATACACTATCTCCTTTACAAACAGCCAGCGGCAAGAGAACCGCGACAGGCGTATGTTGACGTTGCCCTTGCGCATGCACATTATATATAATATGGTGGCACTCACAGCCTGACCGATTACCGTTGCCCAAGCCGCTCCACGCAGTCCCATCGCGCAGCCGAAGATGAGCAGCGGGTCGAGCGCCACGTTGAGCACGGCACCGCTCACGATGCCCCACATGGCATGGTGGGTGTTGCCCTGCATACGCAACTGGCTGTTGAGCGTGAACGAGGCTATCTGGAAAGGTGTGCCGAGAAGGATTATCGACATGTATTGCTCGGTGAACGGCAACACCGACTCGGTGCTGCCAAGCCACAGCGACAACGGGCGCAGCAACAGAAATCCAGCCACGCAGATGGCAACGCCCGTGAGCAGGGCATACACAAATCCCGTTGCAGCCATCGTCTCCGCCATGTCGTGACGCTTGGCACCCAGTTCGCGCGACATGTAGCTGCCGCTGCCATGCCCGAAGAACGAGCCTATCGCCTGGATGAGGCACATCAACGAAAAGACGATACCCACTGCCGCCGTAGACTGCGTGTTGAGCTGTCCGACGAAGTAGGTATCGACGATGGTATACAGGCATGTCACGAGCATCGACACGATTGTCGGCACTGCCATGGTGAGGATGACGCGTGACACGGGGGCTTGGGTGATGAATGAGTAAAGTTTCAAATTAATCCTTCAATGAATACACTATTGTCGTCACGACTCTCACCTTCTTTATATAAGGAGTGCTCTGGTCGCGGTCTTCGATGGAGAACTGTCCCTGGTCGGCAGACACAATCTTGTTGAGGTTGCTCTTTGAGTTCTTGGCAAACTGCTGTGCCGTCTTCTCGGCGTTGGCGATGGCTTCCTCCATCATCTTGGGCTTCATCTGGCGGAACGACACATACTCGTATTTTATCTGGTTCTCGTAGCCGCCGTCGACTATTGCCACGCCCTCCTTGAGCAGTTCGCCCTGTCGGGCAATGATGGAGCGCACGAGCTTCACGTTGCGCGACGTGACGGTGATGACCGACGTGATGTTGTAGCGGTACAGGCGGCGGTTGTCGTTGTACTGGTCGGCATTCTGGTCGATCACGCTTGGCGCGTTGACGCTTATCTCACTCTGCTTGATGCCGTTGGCAATGAGGAAGTGCTTGATTTTAGCCTGTGTGGAGCCGAGCCGCGTGTAAAGCTCGGGCAACTCGTTGCCAAGCTCCTTCGACACGATAGGCCACGTCACCTTGTCGGCGTCAACTTCCTTCTCAGCTAGTCCTTTCACTGCGACCTTGCGGTCCTTGTTGGCAAAATTGTCGATGCCGCCCTTGATGCAGAAACCAAGGACGACGATGCTCAGCGCTATCAGCGCGGCGCACCAAATGGATTTGTTGTTGGTCATAGGAAAAAGCCCTACCCCCAAGCCGCTTTGCGGCTTTTCCCCTCCCCGAAAGGGAGGGGAGTAGAATGTTCCGTGGGTGGGAAACGGTTTAAAGAGTTATTGAAATAAGTGAATGTCATACAATTATCTATATAATTACTCGTATTTATATAATTACCTGTATCTGTTATATAATTACTTGTGCCCAACTACTTAGCATATCACTCCCCTCCCTATCGGGGAGGGGAAGATGCGCTACTGCGCGTCGGGGGTAGGGCTTATTTGGGTAGGGTTACTGATAATCTGTACAATCCTCTCCGCCGAGCGTCCGTCCCAGCGGTCGGGTATGCCACTGTGTTTCCACTCGCCGCCTACCATCCGCGTCATTTCCTCGCCCAGCTTTACGGGGTCTTCGCCCACGAGCACGTTGGAGCCGGTCTTCACGGTCTCGATGTGCTCGGTGTAGCTGTTGAGCGTGATGCACGGCACGGTGTTGAACGTTGCCTCTTCCGCCACGTTGCCCGAGTCGGTGACGATGCCAAGGGCGTTGGCTGTCAGGTAGCCGAACTCAAGATAGCTCAGCGGCTCCACCACGTGCAGTCCCTGGAAGAGCAGCGGGTTGTCGGCAATGATTTTCTTCACGGCGTCGGAAGCGCGCTTGCGCAATGGTGCAACGACAGGCACATCCTCGTTGTGCGACATCATGCTCACCATCAGGGCGCGCAGCTCGTCGGTGTTGGCGATGAGAGCCTTGCGGTTGAGAGTGAAGACGATGTACTTGTGCTCAGCGAGCTGCAGGTCGTCCATCACGCGTGGGTGCACGAAGCGGTCGTGGTTGAAGCGCAGCGTGTCCATAAGTATGTTGCCCACCATGTAAATCTTTGACGACTCCGCGCCCTCGCGCGTGGCAGCGCTGTTGCCGCCGATGCCGGCAGTGAACAGGAGGTCGGACAGTCCGTCGATTACGAGGCGGTTGATTTCCTTCGGCATTGAAATGTCGAACGAGCGTGTGCCTGCCACGAGATGCGCCAGTCGTATGCCCTGTTTCTTGGTAACGATGGCGGCAGCCATTGTCGATGCAAGGTCGTCAACGACAATCACGGTGTCGGTTTTGTGGCTTTGCAGGTAACGCTCGAAGGCCGACATCACCTGCCCGGTTAGCTCGTTAAGGTTTTCGCAGTCAACGCCCAGGAACACGTCGGGGCGTGGCATCTGCAGGTCTTCGAAGAGCGACGGCTCAAGCGTGGGGTCGTCCTCGCGTCCTGCGTAAACCAGACTGTGAGACACTTCCGTGCCGTTCTTCTTAGCGTTGTCAATGGCACGGATTATTGGGGCTACTTTGATGAAGTTGGGACGTGCGCCAACAAAAATACAAATGTTCATAAATTAAAAATAAAAGCCCTACCCCCTCGCCGCTACGCGGCTCTTGCCCCTCCCCGAGAGGGAGGGGAGTAATATGTTATACTCGCTTAGTATTGAGGGATATAGGTATTATTGATTATACATTGTAATTTTATTATTAAATAATCCTCAAACTGTTTATTGTCTTCTTCAAATTGTTTTTAATCTTCTTCAAAAAGATATTCTTCTATAGAAGCTTTTACAGCATTAGTTTCATTCATCACTTGTTGGTTAGTGAATCTCATTACATGAAATCCCTTGCTGTTCAGATATTCTGTGCGCATAGTGTCTAACTTTTGTTGTTCATCGGTGAAATGGTATTCTCCATCAACCTCTATTACAAGTCTGTTGGTCAAGCACACAAAATCCACTATATAGTCGCCTATCATATGCTGTCTACGAAAGTGGTGTGATTTTTTGTAGCATTTTAGACATTCCCACATCATAGACTCTGCTTCCGTCATATTCCGCCTGTTTTCACGGGCATTTGCCTTCAATATCTCATATATGTCAGGAGATGCCATCATATAGCCAAACTTCTCTTTCTCCATAAATAGTGATATTATTTTAATTATGCAATATAGTAAAAATCTCAAGAAGCAAAGCATATTACTCCCCTCACTTTCGGGGAGGGGAAGACGCGCTATTGCGCGTCGGGGGTAGGGCTACTTTTGAACAGTTCCTTTATTCCCCCCAGGCTCCCCAGCACATTCGTCGCCTCATACGGCAGGAACACGGTCTTTGCCTTGTCGCCGGCGGCGAGTTGCTGCATCATCTGGATGTACTTCTGTGCGAGGAGATAGTTGGCAGGGTTGGTGCTCTTGCCGACAGCTTCGGTAATCTTCTCGATGGCGATGGCTTCAGCCTCCGCCTTGCGTATGCGGGCCTGGGCCTCACCCTCGGCGCGCAGTATTTCCTGTTGCTTGGCAGCCTCGGCGCGGTTGATTGTGGATGTCTTCTCACCCTCCGACTTGAGGATTTCAGCCTGCTTCTGACCCTCGGAGGTGAGTATTGTCGCACGCTTGTTGCGCTCTGCCTGCATCTGCTTCTCCATGGCCTGAAGCACACTTGACGGCGGTATGATGTCCTGAAGCTCAACGCGGTTCACCTTGATGCCCCATTTGTTGGTGGCATCGTCGAGCACGGCGCGCAGCTTGGTGTTGATGGTGTCGCGCGAGGTGAGGGTCTGGTCAAGCTCCATCTCGCCGATGATGTTACGCAGTGTGGTCTGCGTCAGCTTCTCGATGGCGTTCGGCAGGTTGTTTATTTCGTAGACAGCCTTGAACGGGTCAACGATTTGAAAGTACAGGAGGGCGTTTATCTGCATCTGGATGTTATCCTTCGTGATAACATTCTGCTTGTCGAAGTCGTACACCTGTTCGCGCAGGTCGATGGTGGTGGAGTAGGCATAGCGTCCGCGGTACATCGTGACGATGGTCTTGGCACGGTCGATGAACGGTATGATGATGTTGATGCCTGGGCTGAGCGTGGCGTAGTACTTGCCGAGACGCTCCACGATTTTTGTCTCACTCTGAGGGATGATAACAACAGCCATCTTCACGAAGATGATGGCAAGCACAACGAGTGCGATAAGAAAGATTGTCATGAATTCCATAATGATAAATTTTGAGTTAGGAGTTACGAATTACGAGTTAGGAGTTACGAATCTCTGATTTGCCTGCTGCGTTTAGACAGGCTCAACACTTATGATGATGCTGTTTCGTCCAACGATGCGTACCTTCGTGCCTACAGGCAGGTCGCTGGTGGCGTCGGACTCAGCCTTCCAGTCGTCGCCGTCGAGCTTCACGCGGCCGTAGTCGCCCGCCATTATCGTCTCGCTCACCTCGCCAATCCTGCCGATTATGGCGTCGGCATTGCTCTTGCGGTGGCTGACACTGCGGTTAACCAGTGCCACGAGACGCGGCCTTAGGAAATATATCGACAGCACTGAGCACACGGCAAACACGATTACCTGCAACCATATCGGTGCGTCGAACAGCGACACTGCGAGACCGCACATGGCGCCAACGCCGAAACAGGTGACGTAGAAGTCGCCCGACGACAGTTCGAGTATCAGGCATAACAGGGCTATGACAGCCCATATTGTCCAAAGGTTTTCAAATAGATAGTCCATAATATTGTGTTTTAGAGTTTTGTCATGTGATAGCCGAGGGCTTTCAGTTCCACGGCGATCCCCATGAGATACATCTCGTGCAGGGCGGCAACGTAGGCGCGAAAGGCGTCGGCGGTGCCTTCTTCGAGGTGCATGTGGCATATCTTGCTGTAGGTTCGCGAAGCCGATTCAGCCACGATGTCGTTCACTCTCTTGCGCTCTTCGGCGTTGAGGCACAGCACCTTATCGAGGATGTAGTCGTCCATGTGGTCGTAGTCGATGCGGTCGCGCAGGTAGGTGTAGAGGTCGGGCACCTTGGAGTAGGTCTCCCATTCCACGTCCCAGTACTTTGCCAATGCCATGCCGATGAACATCATCCATCCGAGCGACACCGACGGGTAGCCGGTGTTGTATTCGCGCACGCCGTCTGCCATGTAGCTCTGTCCTATCTTCTGCCATAGCTCCTCAAGGTCGGGAGCCTCGGGCAGGCGTTCGTCTATCATGCCCTCAGAGAGCAGGTAGGCGTAGAGATCGGCGTGAAACACTTGACTGAAGTCGCGCTGGGCGCTATCTTTGTTTGTCTTGTTTGTATTCATGGGTTGTATTTTGTTATATAATTATATATGGTCTGCTGCGGACAGGAGTCCGCAGTTCCGTTGTGGGTTTGCTGCGGACAGGAGTCCGCAGTTCCGTTGTGGGTTTGCTGCGGACAGGAGTCCGCAGTTCCGTTGTGGGTTTGCTGCGGACAGGAGTCCGCAGTTCCTTTTTATATTGTGATGCCGACAAGCTGGCTCTCGTCGGGCCAGTGCGGAGCCCACAACAGGGGGCGCTCCTTGCCTCCGAGAAAGGTCCAGTCAACGCGTTTGAGGTAGTCGAAATCGGGCAGTCCGAAGTCGAACGAACGGCCGTAGAGCACTATTGCACCCCTGCCTTCGTCAATCTTCCACAGTCCGCCACCGTAGGGGCAGCGCTCACCCGGGTTGAGTAGTTCGCGGTGCATGTAGACATTGCCGAACTTCAGCACTCCGTCTTGGTTTATGATGAACTTTTGATACATTTTGCGTGATTGATTATTTAGCTTGTGTAAAGTTACGCAAAAAGTATGAAACAAGAAAGGAAATACTAAAAAAATGAACAATTGTGTTACTTTGTTCCTTGCCATTGTTTTGTAATGGCATTACGATTGCTTTGTAAGCGTGTTACGATTGCTTTGTAGCACGCTTACAATTATCCCGTAATGCCGTTACAAGGGCTTTGTACTGGGAGAACCAATTTATTTTCCAAATCCGAAACTTGAGCTTATTAGGAGTGTCGGGGGCGAAGGCGCCCCCTCTCCCAGTTATTTGAATCTCTGGATGAAGTCAACAAGGTTGTCGCCGGCTTCGAGCTCGAGTTTCTTGCGCAGCCGGTAGCGCGCGGTCTCCACGCTTCTTACCGACATGTTGAGCAGCGACGCCATCTCCTTGGAGCTTAGTCCCATCTTGAGGTAGGCACAGAGCTTGCGGTCTGACTTCTTCAGCACTGGATATTTTGTCGTCAGCTTCACCATGAAATCATCGTACACCACGTTGAAGTTGTCCTCAAACTTCGCCCAGTCGGTCTCCTCGTTAAGATACTGTTGCAGCGACTGCCTGATTTGCTGTATCTGCGACGTGATTTGCGGCTTGCGCTCGTCGCGTCTCACAGCCTCCGACAGCGAGTGCATGTCCTCGTCGAGCTGTTGGAGGATGTCGTTGTGGTGGATGAGCGTCATGGTTGACGTGGCAAGCTCCGACGACTTGTGCTTCAGCTCGTTCTGAAGCTGCTCAGCCTGCATCTCAGCCGACTGTGCGCGTCGCTTCGAGCGTTCAGCCTCAAGGCGCACCTGCTGTTCCTTCATGCGCTGCTCGTTTTGTATGCGCTCCTGCACGAGTTCGCGGTCGGCACGCTTCTTGAGCCAGCTTATGAGCAGGTATACGATGAGGCAGACACCGATGAAATAGAATATGCGCGCAAGTATCGTCTCATACCACGCCGGCAGCACCTTCAGCACCACGCTCATCTCCTGCGTCTTGCCGCTCATGCGGTCGTAGGCGCGCACGTGGAGCACATATTTGCCTCGTGAAAGTCGCGTGTATTCCTTCGACGACGACGTGTAGCTCCAGTTGGGGTCGTAGTTTTCGAGCCGGCACTGGTAGGTGACGGCTCCTGCCGAGCGGTATTCGGGCAGCGCGAACTCCACTCGGATGGAGTTGAGCGAGTGGGGAATCTCTATCTCCTCGGGTGCTTTGCGGTAGGCGAGCGACTGGTAGAGAATGCTGTCGCCATTGTTGGTTGACGTGATGCGGCGCAGATATAGCGGATAGTCCTTCATGTTGTTGCGCATACGGTTGGCAACGAGGTAGAAGCCGTCGGTGGTGTTGATGAGCGACTGGCTCTCCGAGAATATGGATATGTCGCCGAGCATCACCTGCTGGTTTTCGAGAATGGCGCGGTAGGACATGCTGTCAACCGTGTAGCCGTTGTAGCCGCGGTGGGCGATGGCGAGATAGTTGCCCTTCTGTGCCCAGATGTCGCCTGATGGCGTAGAGACGAGGCGCAGCGAAGCCCCGTAGGTGTTGAACAAGCGGCTCATTCGCTTGTCGTATACGAGTTTTCGGGTTTGGCGGTTGTAGAGGTAGAAGCCGTCCACCGAAGATATGTAGATATGTCCTCCGACGTCGCACAGCACGTTGCCCTCGTTGACCACCAGTCCGTTGTTCTTGTTGTAGAGCGCCAGCACCTTCACCGCTGTCATGTCTGCCGACAGCTGCATGTGGTAGATGCCCTGCTGCCAGATGCTCATCCACAGAGTGCCGTCGGAGTCCTCGAAGATGTTGCCGCTCACGTCAACGGGCACTTTCAGTCGTCTCACCAGTTGCGGCGTGTCGCCGTTCATCCGCATGAGAGCCATGCCGAGATAGTCGCAAACTATTAGGTAGCCAGGGTGTTTGCGCAGTTGCAGCACAGACCACGTGCCGTCGATGCCGTCGATTTTCGTTGCCGAGTTGCCCGTGATGCGGTAGAGTCCGCGGTCGGTGCCGCAAAGAATGGTGTTGCCCACCTGCGACAGATGCCACACCTGCGACGATACGCCGTTTACCATTGGCGGTTGCGTGGCGGTCATCTGCTGTGAGAAAGGCAGTTGTCGGGTGTACAGTCCCTGGTTGGTGCCGAGGTAGAGCGTCTGCCCCACGACGAGAGCCGTGTAGCCAGTGCCGATGTTGCACCGTGGCGACACCACGTTGCGGAACGCTATGTTGGGCACGGCAAACGACAGTCCGTTGTCAAGTCCCATCCACACGCACTCATGCTCGTTGATGAGCAGCGAGAGGATGGTGTTGTTCTGAAGTCCTTGCGAATTGTTTAGGTAGAAAGTGCTGCCAGTAGTGAAATCCTTGGCAATCAGTCCGTTGCGCACGGTGCCGATGCACATCTTGGTGCCGCGCACGCTGATGCTGAATATCTCGTTTTTCACCAGTTCGTCGTGCAGCTCGGGCGCATAAGGCGCTATCTGCTTGTCGTCGTAGACGAAGAGTCCGTTCTGTTGCGTCGCGATGAGCAGCTTGCCGAGATACGGACCGAGATAGCGCACCACCATTTCGTGGCTGAACGTTCCTCCGCGCAGAGGCACAATCTTTCCGCCCCTCACCTCGCCAATGTATTTTCTGGTTCCTACAATCAGCCGTCCGTTGTAGGCGCCGATGGTTTCGATGCGGCTGTCGGCTCTTACTGTGCGCATGTAGCCATTGCACCCATATATAAATATGTGTGTTTTGCTTTGGAATACAATCTGCTCGTTGTTCTTGCCCTCGTTGAAGATGAGAATCTTCCATATCTCGCCGAAGTGTCGGTCGCGCTTGGGCAGTTGGTCAGACATGCTGTGGTACTTGATGCGGAACGTTTCGTTGTCGACACTATAGTAGCCGAACTCGCCGGTAGCCCCGGCATACATCTTGGAGCGCCGGGCGGAGTAGCGCAGCGAGCGCACCACGGTGTAGTTGCCGATAGGGTAGACGCTCCACTGGTCGCCGTCGTAGAGCACCATGCCGGCGTTGTTGGCAAACGCCACGCGTCCGCCGGGCAGTTCCTCAACGTCCCAGTTCTGTGTTTGCGCCTTGTACTGCTGTGGAGTGTAGTTGTGGAAGATAGGGTCTTGCGCCTTTGAGCTTATAGCCTGCAGCGCCACCATAATTACAATGATGAAATAGCGTAAATTTTGCATAGCTATTAGGGTTTGGTTGAATTGTTTATGCTAATGTCCGATATGTTTGTCGTATGTCTGATATATTTTTGTGTGGGCACACACCAAAATGTGTACTACATATTATTTCTTGATGCAAAGTTAGAGATTTTTGTTGACAAAAACAAAAATGAGGAAGCTTTTTATGTTGACGTAGTGCGCATTTTTGAATTCATCTCTGTAAATCACTGAACAACAACAAAATAGCAATACATCAACAAAACTACGTCAAGTGGTGAAATTTGAAAAAGTGAGTTTTAATCGAGTAGAAAAGTTTGTTGCTTATAAGTATTTCGTATAATTTTGCAACCGCATTCAGACAAGAACTGATAGCATGTCGCCCCTCACACACGCACACATACAATAAACATTTATTGGAAAGCGCGATGTGCAGGCAGGACAGAAAATTAAACCGATAAAAATAAGTAAAAACCAAAATAGTAAAAGCCTTATGAAAAAGAACTCAATCAGAGCCAAGATGCTTTTGGGTGCCGTGCTCGTACCAATGTGTATGAGCGCCCAGGACATTAAAGTCCAGGGAACTGTTGTTTCGGCAGCTGACGGCGAACCTATCATCGGTGCCTCAGTTGTTGTAGAAGGCACCAACATCGCCACCGTTACCGACATCGACGGCAACTTCACCCTTAACACTAAAGGCAAGGGCAAGATAAAGATAACATACCTCGGCTTCAAGCCGATGGAGAAGAGCTTCACCACATCGTCGACACTCGACTTCAAACTCGCCGAGGATGCCAACATGCTTGACGAGGTTGTGGCAATCGGATATGGTTCGCTGAAGAAGTCAGACCTCACTGGTGCTGTGACAACCATCAGCGCCGACCAACTCAAGAAGACTCCGGCGGCAAGCGTCGACCAGGCCCTTCAGGGACGCGCGGCAGGTGTGACGGTCAACGCAAGCTCTGGTCAGCCAGGCGAGGCCGCTTCGGTGCGCATCCGTGGCATCGGAACCGTGAACGACTCCAATCCTATATATGTAGTGGACGGTGTCATCTGCTCCGACATCTCATTCCTCGCCCCGAGCGACATTGAGTCAACCGAAATCCTCAAGGATGCATCCTCAACAGCCATCTACGGTTCACGTGGTGCCAACGGCGTTGTGCTCATCACCACAAAGAAAGGCGACAAGGGTCACGCCCAGGTTTCTTTCGACATGTACTACGGTATACAGAACCGCTGGAAGAAGCTCGACCTCATGAAGCGCAGCGAGTTTGTCGACACCTACATGACGCTCAATGCCAAGAAGACCGAGAAGAGCTACTACGAACAGAAAGGCTTCAACGAGTGGCTGCAGCGCTTCAAGCTCGGAAACGACGAGCACTATGCAGTGGCACAGACAGCCAAGTATGCCAAAGGCATTGACTACTCAGCCATCGACACCGACTGGCAGGACGAGGTGTTCGTGTCGAACGCACAGATTCAAAACTACCACGCTTCGGTAGACGGAGGCACCGACAAGTCGAACTACTCGTTCTCAACAAGTTACTTCACACAGGACGGTACAATCATCGGCAGCGACTACAACCGACTCACACTCCGCGCCAACACCTCATTCCAGGTGAAGCCGTGGCTGAAGATAGGCGAGAACCTCTCGTTTGTATACAGCAAGGGCCGCAACGCCATGAACAACAGCGCGTCGGCAGGCGCATCAGTCATCTCGGCAGCATTGGCAATGGCTCCTTGGGACCCCGTTCGCTATCCGGCAGGCGCCACCAACGTCAAGGGCAAGGACATGAGCGGCATGTATGCAGCCCCGTCGAACTTCAAGAACGCCACCAACCCCTACTCAATGGTGTACTACTCACACCCGCAGGACGCAAAGCAGCGCTGGGTGGGCGACATCTACCTGGAGTTCACACCATTCAAGGGCTTCTCCTACCGCACCGACTTCTCCTACGACCAGCTCAACATCAAGAGCCGCAACTATAAGGACGCACACGACACGTCGGTGAAGGACTACCTGACAGAGAATTGGCTCCAGCGCTCACTCAGCCAGGAGTCGACATTCTCTTGGGAGAACATCCTCAACTACAAGTTCGACGTCAAGGACCACTCGTTCAACCTCATGGCAGGCCAGACAGTGGAGGAGTACAACTATTATTATATAGGTGGTTCAGGCTCCAACATCCTCAACCCGGCAGACAAGAACTGGTATCTCAACCAGACAACCACAAAGAAGACCGAGGCAGGCGACAACGTCAGCCGCACACGCCGACTCTCATTCCTCGGACGTCTGCACTATACCTACAAGAACCGCTACCTCGCAACAATCAACTTCCGCGCCGACGGTTCCAACAAGTTCCCTGAGAACACATGGGGCTACTTCCCCTCAGTGGCTCTCGCATGGAAGGCAAACGAGGAGAAGTCCCTCCGCGACGTGAAGTGGCTCGACTACTTGAAGGTGCGTGCCGGTTGGGGACAGATAGGTAACGACAAGATAGGCAACGACTCGTTCAACCAGACTCTCTACGTCACAGGCCCGACATTCGTGGGCTATCCGTTCGGCGGAACAATCGCTCCGGGTGCCACGGTGCTCACATGGGTCAACCAGGGCGGCAAGTGGGAACGCACAGAGACCCTGAACTTCGGTGTCGACGCAGCCATGAAGAACGGATTGCTCTCGGCAACAGTCGACTACTTCGTGCGCAACACACGCGACATGCTCATCTGGAAGAAAGGTCCGGCTTGGGTAGGCAACCGCTACGACGCACAGGCAAACATCGGCGAGGTGCGCAACACAGGTCTTGAGATTACTCTCGGCCACCGCAACCACATCGGCAAGTTCAACTACTCCATCGATGCCAACGTTTCATACATCAAGAACGAGCTGACCAAGCTCAACGGTGGCGACCCTATCTATGGCGACAAGGTGGTGAGCAAGGAAGGACTCCCGCTCTTCACATTCTGGGGCTACAAGTATGAGGGCGTCTACAAGACCAACGACGAGGCCAACGAGCACCTCTGGGGCTACGACAAGGAGAAGGCAGGAACCAATCCTTACCACGCTGGCGACGCCAAGTTTGCCGACCTCAACGGCGACGGCAAGATTGATGACAACGACAAGACCGACCTCGGCAACTCATTCCCGAAGGTGTCCTACGGCTTGAACCTCGCAGCCGACTACAAGGGCTTCGACATCAACATCTTCTTCCAGGGTGTTGCAGGCAACAAGATTTACAATGCCTTGCGCGAGCGTCTTGAGGGCAACGGCGTGGAGAGTGCTCTCTCTACCGACATGCGCAACGTGTGGACCGTAGACAACATCAACGGCTCCATTCCTAACCCTAACGGCAACACCAACAACATGGCAACGAGCAGCCGTTTCATCGAGAATGGCTCATATCTCCGACTGAAGAACCTGCAGATTGGCTACAACTTCTCGAAGAACCTCATCTCGACACTCGGCTTGACGAAGCTCCGCCTCTACGCTCAGATGAGCAACGTGTTCACCATCACTGGCTACAAGGGCTACGACCCGGAGGTTGGCTCTGGCGTTGACTACGGCAACTATCCGCAGGCACGCACCCTCATCTTCGGTATGAACCTGTCATTCTAATCACAACTCGCTAAAAGTAAAAACAAAATGAAAAAGAGATATATTTCATACATAGCTTGTGCAATGGCTGCCCTCTCGCTCTCGTCTTGCCAGGACTGGCTCACCGACGAAACGCCGGGCACAACAAAGCTCAGCGAGGCCTTCACCTCGCTTGAGGTTGCACAGAACACGGTCAACGCCGCCTACGTTCCATTGATGTGGGAATACAGTGGAAGCACTTACTACTCAGAGTGGTTCATCGGCGATGTAGTGTCGGACGACGCTCTCAAGGGCGGCCAGTACATCAACGACATGCAGGTGGTGCGCGACCTTGAGAACTTCAAGACCAACACCAACAACGAGCTTCTGCTTGCCTACTACCGCGCCCAATGGCAGGGCATCTCGCGTGCCAACCTCGCCATTCAGGAAGTGCCTACAGCCAAGGTGAAGGAGGGTGAGGAGTCGAAACTCACGCAGCTCGTGGGTGAGGCAAAGTTCCTCCGCGCCTACTACTACTTCCGCCTCTGCCGCATGTTCGGCGGTATGCCGCTCATCGACTACGTGGTGAACAGCACCGACAAGTGGCACCAGACACGCTCCACACAGGACGAGACCTACCAGTTCATCATCAAGGATCTGGAGGACGCCGAGAAGGTGCTGCCACTGAAGAGCCAGTACACGGCTGACGAGGCAGGCCACGCCACAAAGGGCGCTGCCCAGGCAATGCTTCTCAAGGCCAACCTCTACCGCGCAGGTTTCCTCGCACAGGCTGGCAAGACAGCCGAGGCACAGCAGTGCTACAAAGAGGCTGCCGACTGGGGCAAGGAGGTGATAAAGAGCCACGAGTACTCACTCGACTCAGAATACTTCACCAACTTCCTTCTCAAGGGTGAGAACGACAAGGAATCGGTGTTCGAGATACAGTATGTAGAGGATGAGCAGAGTGACTACGGTGAGGGCGAGGGCTTCTCCCGCGGCACATTCACCCTCATCCTTCAGCGCTCGCGCTCAAAGCATTTCGGCGAGGCTGGCTGGGGCTTCGACAAGCCTACGGAGAACCTCTACGCCGAGTATGAGCCCAACGATCCGCGCCGCGACGAGACCATCTGGCGTCCGGCAGCAGGCGACATGGACACTCCGGCACAGGAGACCTACATGAATGACTCGCTCTGCTCACGCAAGTATGCTATGTATACCGACGGCACCGACGGCAAGTGCTACCACTTGACACACGACTCTCGCGGTCCGCTCAACAACAAGCAGATACGCTACTCCGACGTGCTGCTAATGACAGCCGAGGCTTGCTGTGAGACCGGCGACCTCACCACAGCCAAGAGTCTGCTCAAGCAGGTGCGCGACCGTGTTGGTCTGCCGACAGAGTTCCCGCTCACCGTCACCGTGCAGAACAAGCCGACAACCTACGCCGACACACAGGACGGCATCCGTCAGGCTATCCGCCACGAGCGCCGCGTGGAGTTGGCAATGGAGGGTCACCGCTGGTTCGACCTCTG
>JBNMLZ010000009.1:0-42884 GCA_050875085.1 Prevotella sp.
AAGCCAACCTCAACTACCGCGCCCGTGAGTACGACACCGCCGTAAGGCTGCACCGCGACATGCACTTCAACATGATACGCAACTGGGTGGGCATGACCGGCGACGAGGAGTTCTACGACGCCTGCGACCGCTACGGCATCATGGTGTGGCAGGACTTCTGGCTCGCCAACCCAGCCGACGGACCCGACCTCGACAACGAGCCTATGTTCATGCAGAACGCCCGCGACTTCACGTCGCGTATGCGCCAGCACCCTTCCATCGCGCTCTACTGCGGACGCAACGAGGGCTATCCTCCCGCAACACTCGACACGGCTCTGCGCCAGACCGTCGGACAGATGAACCCCGGACTGCTCTACATATCATCGTCGGCCGACGACGGAGTGAGCGGCCACGGACCCTATTGGGCCGAGCCGCCGCGCACCTACTTCAAGCTCCAGACCGGAAAGCTGCACACCGAGCGCGGTATGCCGAACATCATGTCGCCCGAAGGCATGGAGCGCACGCTCGCCGCTCCCGTGGAGTGGCAGCCAGCCGACGCCTGGGGACAGCACGACTTCACGCAGGCTGGAGCGCAGCGCGGAGCGTCGTTCATGAGCATCATGGAGCGCATGTTCGGCAAGATAACGTCGGCTGAGGAGTTCGCAAGGCTCGCCCAGTGGGAGAACTACGACGGCTACCGCGCCATGTACGAGGCCGACTCCAAGTACCGCCAGGGCCTGCTCATATGGATGAGCCACCCATGCTGGCCGAGCTTCACGTGGCAGTGCTACGACTACTTCTTCGAGCCTACCGCCGCCTTCTTCGGCGCGCGCAAGGCGTGTGAGCCGCTCCACATACAGTGGAACGCGCTGACGCGCAACGTCGAGATTGTCAACCGCTCGGCTGGCAACCACCCGCGACTCACCGCCACCCGCGACCTGCTCGACATCCACGGCCATCTCATCTGCTCCGACAGCGTGACGGCAGGTTCCGCCGAAGACTCCACAACCGAGCTCCCGGCTCTCGCCACCGACTCGCTGCCCGAGGGCATCAACGGCAACGTCTACTACATACGGCTAACGCTTGCCGACGCACAGGCAACAGCCAACGCCAAGACCGCCGACAACAACACGGCAGACAGCCGAGTGCTGTCGTCCAACTTCTACGTGCTGTCCACCGACGAGGGCAACCTGCAGCAACTCGCGTCGCTGCCCGAGGTGAACCTCATAACGTCGACCGCGCGTCCAACCGGCAACGCCCTCGACGTGACTCTGCGCAACGCATCCGACACGCCTGCCATGATGATACGCCTCAACCTCAAGACCGACGACGGCAGGCAGGTGCTGCCCGTAGGCTACTCCGACAACTACTTCCACCTCATGCCGGGCGACGAGCGCACAATACGCATAGAGTGGGCAGGCGACGACGCGCGGCAGCAGGTGCCTTTCGTGGAAATGACGGGTTACAACGTGAAACAGCGCACGCTGAGGTGAAATCTTTAATTAAGCATAAAAATAAGGTGCAATTGTGGCTTGTTCCAATTTGTATGACTACCTTTGTAACAAGTAACCGCAAGAAAACAGAACAATCAACGAAACATATTTTAATAACTTTCATAACAAAACAATGCAGAAAAAGAAATTATTCATGCTGTCGGCAGCATCGGTGCTGCTGATGTCATCATGCTCATCAAAGCTCGGCGCACTGTCTGCCGACAACTTTACCGTAATACCTAACCCGCTTGAGACACAGGCTGGTGAAGTGCCTGCTACCATCAACGGCACATTCCCAGAGAAATACATGAACAAGAAGGCCGTTGTGACCGTAATCCCGGAGCTGCGCTACGCCGACGGACAGGTGGCAAAAGGCCAGGGCGCCACTTTCCAGGGCGAGAAGGTGATGGGCAACGACCAGACCATCTCCTACAAGGTGGGCGGACGCTACACCATGAAGACCGCCTTCGACTACGTGCCCGACATGCAGAAGAGCGAGATGTATCTCACATTCGACGCACGCGTTGGCAACAAGAAGTGCAACGTGCCTGCCGTGAAGGTGGCTAACGGTGTAATCGCCACTTCCGAGCTCTACAAGCGCACACTCTCGTCAGAGACCGGCGTCATCGCTCCCGACACATTCCAGCGCGTGAACGAGAAGAAGCAGGAAGCCAACATCAAGTTCCTCATCAACCAGGCCAACATCCGCCAGAGCGAGCTGAAGAACCAGTCGGTGAAGGACTTCATCGCCATGCTCAAGAAAATCAACGCCGACCGCGAGGGCTTCAACGTGTCGAACGTGGAAATACAGGCCTACGCGTCGCCGGAGGGTGGCGTGAAGTTCAACGACAAGCTTGCCGACAACCGCAAGAACCAGTCGGAGAAGTATGTGAAGAACACCCTCAAGCAGGAGAAGGTGAACGCCGACATCGACGCACACTATACAGCACAGGACTGGGACGGATTCCAGCGCCTCGTGGCTGCCAGCAACCTGCAGGACAAGGACGTTATCCTGCGCGTGCTCTCTATGTATGAGGACCCGCAGGAGCGCGAGCAGCAGATACGCAACATGTCTGCCGGATTCCGCGAGCTTGCCGACGGCATCCTGCCTGAGCTGCGCCGCTCACGCCTCATCATCAACTACGAGACAATCGGACGCTCCGACGAGCAGATCGAGCAGCAGTACAAGGACGACCCTGCAAAGCTCTCTGCCGACGAGCTGCTCTATCTCGCAACATTCGACAAGACACCTGCCGAGCAGGAGGCCATCTACAAGAAGACCGCCGAGATTTACGACAAGGACTACCGCGCCTACAACAACCTCGCCGCTCTCGCTCTTGCCAAGGGCGACACAGCAACTGCAAAGCAGTATGCCGACAAGGCTGCATCGCTCGGCAGCGACACTCCTGAGGCTCAGGCCAACATGGGTCTCATCGCTCTCATGAACGGTGACATGCAGAACGCAGAGCGCGAGATTTCAAAGTCTGCCAACTCTGAGAATGTGAAGTCGGCTATCGGCGCTCTCAACATCGCCAAGGGCAACTACGCACAGGCTGAGAAGGACTTCGAGAAGATCAACAGCAACACTGCCGCTCTCGCACAGCTCCTCAACAAGAACTACGCTGCCGCTGCCAAGACTCTCGACAAGGTGGAGAGCCCCAACGCCATGACCGACTACCTGCACGCTGTTGTGGCTGCACGCCGTGGCAACAAGTTCGCCGCTTCTTCTTACCTGAAGGAGGCCCTGCAGAAGGATCCGTCGCTCAAGCAGTATGCCGACAACGACCTGGAGCTTTCCCTCTTGAAGTAAACCCATAACTGGGAGAGGGGGCGCCTCGCCCCCGGCATTACCAGTAAGCGGAGGCGCCTCGCCCCCAGCATTACCAGTAAGCGGAGGCGCCTCGCCCCCGGCATTACCAGTAAGCGGAGGCCCTCGCCCCCGGCATTACGAGGGGGTGCCCCCGCCACCGATTTCTTTATGTCGGGGGCGAGGGCGCCCCCTCTCCCAGTTATATATATATATCCGCAATATGAAAACTTCCATTTCCCGCATATCATTTCTTTTTCTCTCCATTATCTCCCTCTTCCTCGCGTCATGCGGCACCGACAGCCATCATTTCAGCATCGACGGTCGTCTGCTGAACCTCAACCAGGGCGAGTTCTACGTGTATTCGCCCGACGGAAAGGTGACCCACGGCATCGACACCATAAAGGTGCAGGCAGGACGCTTCTCCTACACCGTTGAGTGCGACAACCCGATGACGCTGATGATTGTGTTCCCCAACTTCACCGAGCAGCCCGTCTTCGCGCAGCCTGGCAAGAGTGTCGACATAAAGGGCGACGCGTCGCACCTGAAGGAGATGACCGTCAAGGGAACCAAGGACAATGAACTGATGAACAAGTTCCGCGAGCAGATTCTCTCGGCGTCGCCAGCGGAGATGAAGAAGAGTGCCGTGCAGATGGCTGAGGACCATCCCGAGAGTGCCGTGGCAACCTATCTCGTGCGCCGCTATCTGGTAGCCACCAGCCAGCCCGACTATGCCACAGCCAACCGACTGCTGAAAAGCATAGCCGAGAAGCAACCCGACAACGTGGCTGTGCAGCGTCTCGTGGCTTCGTGCGCGGGAAAGAAGACTCTGTCGGTAGGCTCTCCCGTGCCTCAGTTCACCGCCTACGACATCAATGGCAAGACCGTGTCGAACGCCACTCTGTCTGCCGCTCCAACCGTGGTGGTGATGGCATGGGCATCGTGGAACTTCGCCTCTACAGCGCGTCTGCAGCAGGTATGCCAGAAGGCAAAGGCATCGGGCGGCACACTCGCTGTTGTCGGCATCTGCCTCGACCCCGACAAGAACGCCTGTCGCCGTGCGCTGAAGCAGTTTCAGGCAGAAAACGCCATTACTGTATGTGACGGAAAAATGGTGGACGGCGATTTATACAACCTCCTCGGCATGTCAAACCTGCCCGAAAATATTGTGATAAAGAATGGAAGGATTGCGGCACGCAACCAGAATGTGAATGAGATATAGAATGGTCAATTATTTGGCCTTCAGGCTGCAAAGAATTTGATGGCTTTAAGGACTTCATTAAATAAAAAATCCTGACAACCTTGCTTTTATACAAGGCTGCCAGGATTTTTTTATTGTCGTATTTTTTTCTATTACATGTGTTCTATGGCATTACATGCGCTCCGGCACCTCGATGCCCAGCAGCGCCATGCCGTTCTTCAATGTCTTGCCAACGTTCTGTGCCAGTACGAGGCGCACGATCTTCTCCTTGTCGGTATCTGCACCGAGGATGGAGTAGTCGTGGTAGAATTGGTTGAACGCCTTGGTGAGCTCGTAGCAGTAGTTGGCGATGCCTGAAGGTGAGTAGTCCTTGCCGGCCTGCTCAACGGCGGCGCCGAACTCGTTGATTTTCTGGATAAGCTCAATCTCCTTCTCGTTTAGCGGCATGTCGTCGGAGAGCGAGGCGGGGATGTTTATGCCCTCTGCCTTTGCCTTGCGCAGGATAGAGCGGATGCGGGCGTAGGTGTACTGGATGAAAGGACCGGTGTTGCCGTTGAAGTCGATTGACTCCTCTGGGTTGAAGAGCATGTTCTTGCGTGCGTCAACCTTGAGGAGGAAGTACTTCAGTGCACCAAGACCAACGATGCGCGCGATTTCATTGCGCTCCTCCTCGCTCATGTCCTTGAACTTGCCCAGTTCCTCGCTTGTCTGCTTGGCGCTGGCAATCATGGTTGCGATGAGGTCGTCGGCGTCTACCACTGTTCCCTCGCGGCTCTTCATCTTGCCGTTGGGCAGCTCCACCATACCATATGAGAAGTGTACAAGCTCCTTGCCCCACTTGAAGCCGAGACGGTCGAGGAGGATAGAGAGCACCTGGAAGTGGTAGTTCTGCTCGTTGCCAACGACATAAATCATCTTGTCGATGGGGTAGTCCTTGAATCGCATCTCGGCTGTGCCGATGTCCTGTGTCATGTAGACGCTGGTGCCGTCGGAGCGCAGGAGCAGCTTCTGGTCGAGGCCCTCGTCGGTGAGGTCGGCCCAAACGGAGTTGTCGGGCTTGCGGAAGAACAGACCCTTCTCAAGACCTTCCTCCACCTTCTTCTTGCCCACGAGATATGTGTTCGACTCGTAGTATATCTTGTCGAAGCTTACGCCGAGAGCCTTGTAGGTCTCGTCGAATCCGGCGTAAACCCAGTCGTTCATCTTCTTCCAGAGAGCGCGCACCTCAGGGTCGCCCTGCTCCCACTTGACGAGCATGGCGTGAGCCTCCTTGATGAGCGGAGCCTCCTCCTTGGCCTTCTTCTCGGCAGACTCTTCGTCCATGCCCTCAGCCATGTACTTGGCCTGCAGATCCTTCACCTCGGCGCGGTAGTGCTTGTCGAAAGCCACGTAGTAGTCGCCGATGAGGTGGTCACCCTTCTTGCCTGACGACTCGGGAGTCTCGCCGTTGCCGTACTTCAGCCATGCGAGCATCGACTTGCAGATGTGTATGCCGCGGTCGTTGACGATGTTGGTCTTGACCACCTTGTTGCCGTTGGCTTCCATGATCTGTGCCAGCGACCATCCGAGGAGGTTGTTGCGCACGTGTCCGAGGTGGAGCGGCTTGTTGGTGTTGGGCGATGAGTACTCAATCATCACGAGCGGAGAGTCGGCAGTGACGGGTTTCTCGCCGAACTTCTCGTCGGCGTTCATCTCGTTGAGCAGACCGATCCACGCCTTCTTGTCGATGACGAGGTTGAGGAATCCCTTCACCACGTTGAAGTCGGCGATGGCCGGGCAGTTCTGCTTGATGTACTCGCCGAGGTCGCGGGCGGTGTCCTCAGGCTTCTTGTGGGAGATCTTGAGGAACGGGAACACTACGAGCGTGAGGTTGCCCTCAAACTCGCTTCTGGTCTTCTGGAGCTGCACCATCTTCTCGGGCACGTCCTGACCGTAAAGCTCTTTCACGCCGGCAATGGCGGCGTTGATGATTTGCTGTTCTATTGTCATGTTTATGCTGTATTTATTCTGTTTGGATATGATTGCTCAATTATAGTGCAAAGTTACGCAAAACATTCCGTTTTGTGAAGCAACTGAGCTGCGAATTGTCGATAAAGGCGCAAAGTAAGACAAAAACGAGTTTGCATTAGAGATGGTTGCAGCGGAGGCCGGAGACCTCCGCCACGAGTATCAGTGTGCCCTGTCCAGCTCGAAGTAGAACTCCGTGCCGAAGCCTTCCTCGGAGCGGAACCACACGTGTCCGTGTAGGAAGTTCTCGCCGATGAGCTTCATGCTGTATGTGCCGAGTCCTCGTCCAGATCCTTTGGTTGAGTTGCCGTAGATGAACACCTTGCTCTTCACGTCGTCGGGCATCACGAGGTCGTTGTGGACGGAGTAGACCACCTTGTCGTCGGTGGCGTGTCCACGTACCGTGACCGTCGTGCCGTGGTTGGCCTCGCACGCGTTCTTCACCATGTTGTGGATGACGCGGTTGACGAGAGCCTTGTCGGAGTCGAGTTGCTCGTCGGTGAGCTGGGAGTCGATGGTGAGCGTCACGTCCCACATGTCCTTCGACACGGGCAGCAGGCTGTCGCGCACGAAGTCGATCACCTCGCTGGCGCGGAAGCGGTTGGTTTTGGGCTTGAGTATTCCGTTCTTGGCGTAGATGAGGTCGCGCTGCGCGCCGATTTCCTCAAGCAGTTGGCTGGATATGCCGCGCACGATGTGCATGAGTTCCTTCGGGTCGTCCTCATACTGCATACAGTCGAGCATGCCGTTGAGCGCGCCCGAGAGGTTGAGCAGGTCGTGGAAGAAGACACGCTCCATGAGGAACTCGCGGTGCTGGTCGGTCTTGTCGACGAGCAGCACGATGGTGCCCTGCTTGCCGTCGTAGGTGAACGGTGTCGAAATGGCGTGCACGCTGTAGTCTTTGTTGTCGCCCACGAGAAAGTCGGCGTCGGTTTCCATCTTCTTTTTGGTGTGGAGCGAAGTCTCCACCATGTTGCGCAGCTTGCACAGTTTGCAGTTCTCGTGGGTGCCGCATCCATTCTCGGCGGCGCACGCGTTGGAGCAGTGGAGCAGGTCGCCGGGGTATATCTTCAGGGCCTTGTCGACGGCTGTATAGTTGATGTATTGTATGCGTAGGTTTTCGTCAAGCACGATGAATGTGGTGCCGGCATCGTCCATCACCTTGTTGTTGCGTACGATAGAGTAGAGTTCGTCTTTTGTTATCATGCTTACAAGTTCGTTGTTATTAAGAAAGGGTGTGTCGGGCTCCTGTCCGACACACATGTGAATATCTATTTGCAAATGTACGACTTTTTAATGAAATTCTCGCACTCTGCAAGTATTTTCACGCGCGCCACCTTCATCACGGCATAATAGAGCGCCACGGCGATGGCAAAGCGCGACAACAGCAGTGCCCACAGGTTGTCGAGCGGGCGTGTGGCTGTGTAAGCCACGAACATGACGCCCGTGGCGGCAAGCGCGAATGGCAGCACGTCGCGCAGGAACATGCGCAGCCCGTAGCCCGTCAGCCGACGCACGAAGAATAGCCACACAAGGAGCCACACGAGGTTGAGCAGTGCGTAGGCGATGACCATCATCTGTATGCCGAGCTGGTAGATGAGCAGCATGGTGAGTATCTGCACCACACCGAGTGAGAACGTGCACCAGAAGAACGTGCCCGACCGTCCCTTCGATATTATCATGTTGGAGAAGAGCGTGGCTATAGGCATCGTGGCGCCCGATATGCAGAGAATCTGTATCAGTTCGGCAGACGGCAGCCATTTCTCGCCGAGTGCGATGACGATGAACTCTGGTGCCACGAGCCCGAAGCCGAAGAGCAGCGGGAACGTGATGAACGACGTGAAGCGCATCATCTTGCGGAACACGTCCATCTGTCGTCCTTCTTCATCGTTGAGGCTCACGAGCACTGGCTGCGCCACCTGCGCCACCATGCTCTGCACGAGCGAGAAGCACTTGGTGTTCCACTGGTATGCCTGGTTGTAGTAGCCTGTGTCGCGTGGCGAGAAGTAGTGGCCGAGCAGTATGTTGAGCACGTTGTTGTTGACGCACGTCATGATGGTCGTGGCGAGAATTTTGCACGAGAAGCGGAACATGCGCCTGACGGGTGCGAACGTGATGCCGTGCAGGGTGGGGCGCCATGGCGAGAAGTGCCACTGGAAGAAGGTGTTGATGCCCACGTAGACCAGTCCCTGCGTGGCGAGCGACCAGTAGGCGGCGCCGCAGAACGCCATCACCACGCCGACGATGCTCGACGCTATCACGGCAATGCCTCCTGCCTCGGCCTGCTGCTTCGCCTTGAGGTGCTTGAAGAGGTAGGCCGACTGGGCCGTGCCGAGCGACGCTATGACGATGCTCAGGAAGGCGTAGCGGCAGAGCGGCACGACGCGCGGCGTGTGGTAGTAGTCGCCGATGAGCGGCGCGGCGAGGAAGAGCACTATGTAGAGCGACGATGCCATGATGATGTTGAACCAGAACACCGAGTTGTAGTCTTCGGCAGTGGGGTTCTTGAGGTTGGTGAGGGCGGTGCGGAATCCGCTGTCCTGAAGGGCGGTGGCTACCAATGAGAAAATGCTTATCATAGCCATCATGCCGTAGTCCGACGGTGCGAGCAGTCGGCCGAGGATTATGCCGAACGCCAGTCCCACCACCTGCTGCACGCCGCTGTTCAATCCGCCCCACAGCAGTCCGCGGGCTGTCTTTTCCTTGAGTGTTTCCATATCGTTGATGTATTGTTTTATGCGTGAGTCTGCAAATTTATGGAGTTTCCACGGCTTACCGAAATGTTTAGGCTGAAAAATGCTTCGGAGACACTTGATTTTATAAAAATATTGGGTGGGGTATCTATTCGCCCATGGCGAATAGATACAGGTCTAAGGAACACAGATATCACTGAGATACACGGATTGGTCATTCACGGATCTTAGACCTGCAATGTTGGGATTTGGTGCGCCTGCGGCGCGGATTTTAAATGGATTTTGCGAGCAAGGCTCGCCTTTAGTTTGCTATACGTATAATGCTGTGTATTATGTCTGTCGTATTGAAATTGACAAGCAGGCCAAGATGTTTGTCTGTAATATTTAATTTATTACAGCGAGCACAAAGTGCTCGCAAAATCCTTTATAAATCCGCGCCGCAGGCGCACAAAATCCAAATGTTACAGGTCTAAGATCCGTGAATGACCAATCCGTGTGTTTCTGTGATATCCGTGTTCCTTAGACCGTGCTCAGCAGCCGTAGGCTCTGAGCACAATGACAAATTTTAATCCATGCTCCACGCATTGTGCAAATATGTGTAAATTCCGTAATTCTTATACACGACGTTCAGTATAAATGCTGTAATTTTGCGGAAAAATAAAGAACTACGATATGGAAAAGGAGAATATAGTGCATCTCGACAATATAGATGCTTACAACAAGATTTACGGCATTGAGACGAAGCATCCGCTCGTGACGGTGGTGGATTTCGACACGGTAAGGACGGGTTGCGGTATGCCCGACAACTGTACCGTGTGCTACGGCATGTATGCCATATTCCTCAAGCAGACGTTCTGCGGCGACATCACCTACGGGCGCCAGCCGTATGACTACCAGGAGGGTACGGTGGTGAGTTTCGCGCCGGGTCAGGTGGTGAAGATCCACCACAAGCCGGTGGCAGACGGCACCGCTCCCAAGCCGTGCATCGGACTGCTGTTCCACCCCGACCTGATACGCGGCACCGAACTGGGCCGCGACATCCGCCAGTACACCTTCTTCTCCTACGACTCGCGCGAGGCCCTGCATCTGTCTGAGGAGGAGCGCGGCATCTTCAAGGAGTGCATCCAGAACATCAAGACCGAGCTTAACCACTCCATCGACACCCACACCAAGCGTCTGGTGTGCCGCAACATCCAGCTCCTGCTCGACTACTGTATGCGTTTCTACGAGCGGCAGTTCATCACGCGCCAGAATGTCAACCGCGACGTGCTCTCGCGCTTCGAGCATCTGCTGGGCGAATATTTCGACAATCCGGAGAACGTGCGCCAGGGTTTGCCAACAGTGAAGTACTTCGCCGAGCGCTGCTTCCTGTCGCCCAACTATTTCGGCGACCTGGTGAAGAAGGAGACGGGCCGCACTCCGCAGGAGATGATTCAGAAGACGATAATAGGTATGGCGAAGGACAAGTTGCTCGGCACAGACAAGAGCATAAGCGAGATTTCATATTCGCTGGGTTTCCAGTACTCGCAGCACTTCAACCGCTTCTTCAAGCGACTGACAGGGCAGACGCCGAGCGAATACCGCAAGGTCGCGGAGTAGGAGGTGTCGAGCTCCTGCTCGACACCTCCAATTGGCGCTTATGTGTCGAGCGGGAGCTCGACACCTCCGAACAGCCGGATGATGTTGCCGTCGTAGTCGGTTTGGCTGATGAGCCGTATGCCGGCGGGCAGTTCGGGGGCGCGGGTTCCGTCGGCGACGGTTATGGGAGCCGTCTCCACGCGTATCTCGTCCCACATTCCGGCGTCGATGAACGACTGCAGCGTCTTTGCACCGCCCTCCACGATGAGCGACTGGCACTTCTCGTTGTACAGCCAGTCGAGCACCTGCGGTATGACGGGGCGTGAGAAGTCAAGACCCGGGAACGCCGGATGGCGCGAGTCGATGACGATGCGGCGCGGCGACGTGCCAGCCCAGTCGCGCGTGTTGAGTTGCGGATGCTCGCGCTCGTCAGTCACACGGCCCACGAGTATGGCGTCGTTCTCGGCACGCAGCTTGTGCGACAGCATCTTGGTGAACGGTGTCGATATGGCAAGAGCATGGCCGTGGTCGTCGATGAAGTGGTTGGCTGTCTCAGCCCATTTTAGTATTATGTAAGGCCGGTGATGCTCGTTGTAGGTGATGAACCGCTTGTTGATGGCGCGGCACTCCTCCTCAAGCACGCCCACCGTTACCTCGATGCCCGCGTCGCGCAGCTTCTGTATGCCCCGTCCGTGCACCTTTGCAAACGGGTCGACACATCCCACCACGCAGCGCCTTACACCTTTTCTTATTATAAGGTCGGCGCATGGCGGTGTCTTGCCGTAGTGTGAGCACGGCTCAAGGCTCACGTAGATGGTGGCGCCGCTGAGCAGCGGCTCGTCCTCGGGGCGCACCGACGCGAAGGCGTTCACCTCGGCGTGCCCCTCACCGCAGCGCACGTGGTAGCCCTCGCCGATGATGCGGCCGTCCTCTGCCACAATCACGGCACCAACCATAGGGTTGGGCTTGGCGTTCTGTCGGCCGCCACGTGCGAGTTGCAGGCAGCGGCGCATGTATTGTTCGTCTGTTGTCATTCTTCCTTTTCCCTTCTTCTAAGCCTATTTAAGCCTCGATAAGCGTTGTCTCTCCGTCCTTCACCGCCTCGAAATATGGCGGCTCGTCGCGCAGTTCAATGTCGTCGTAGATGAATGGCGCCACGATGGTCTCGTTGCCGTCGGGCAGTATGAGTCCCATCTTGCCGTCGCGCTGCGCCATGACTGGCAGCGTGCGCAGGTCGTCCACGTAGACGTAGGGCGTGCGCAGGAAGTCGTAGTGGGCAGGTATGAGCACGTTGCCCTGGTGGTCCTTGATGCCGAACTTGCCGTCCTGCTCGAACACCTCGTGATACTGCTCATACTTGTCGCGTATGCGGTTGAGGTAGAACACCATCTTGCGCTTGTTGTTCACCAGCTCGATGAGATATGAGAACGTGTCGCTGTAGTTCGCCATGGCGCGCGCGAGCACAATTTTGAAGTCGAGCCCCGAGAGCACCTTGCGGTTGAGGTCGATGTAGCGTGCGATGGCTTTCTCCTTTTCGGGTATGGTGAGCGTGGCGAGCTGTTCCTCAAACTTCAGCATGATGGCCTTTGAGCCTTTCATTGCCTTTATGTAGCGGTGGATTTGGCGTGCCATCTCGTCGCACACAAACTTGTCGATTCTTTCCATTTCGATACTGTCGACGTAAGTATCCTCGAAGTTTTCCTGTGTTATCTTTTTTTCCATAGCGTTATCTTGGTTTTAATTGTAAATAGGGTTTGTGTTATTGGGTTTCCATATCGCCAAAAGTACGACAAATTATTGGAATTGCAAAGAAAATGCTGCTATTTTTATCGCAACAGTCGCAAAGGACGATTATTATTGCTACCTTTGCAGCCGCAATAAACTGCTTTAAATCAGTAAACTAAAAAAATATTTATCAAAATGAAAAAAATCATCCTTTCAGTGTTGATGTGCTGCGTGGCGGTCATTGCCACGGCACAGGTGGAGCGTCCGAAGCTCGTTGTCGGCTTGGTTGTCGACCAGATGCGCTGGGACTACCTCTATTATTACTACGACAAGTATGGTGAGGGCGGCATGAAGCGGCTTCTGAACGAGGGCTTCTCGTGCGACAACCAGATGATAAACTATCTGCCTACCGTGACCGGTGTGGGCCATGCGAGCATCTACACCGGAGCGGGCCCTGCCACCCACGGCATCGCCTCCAACGACTTCTACAAGGACGGCAAGCGCATCTACTGCTGCGACGACCCGACGGTGAAGGGTGTCGGCACCACATCGAAGGCAGGCGACATGTCGCCGCGCAACATGATGGGCACCACCATTGGCGACATGCTGCGCCAGGCCACCGACTTCAAGGCTAAGGTGTTCGGCGTGGCTGTGAAGGACCGCGCCTCAATCCTCCCCGCAGGCCATTCAGCCAACGGCGCTTTCTGGTATGACAAGGCAGTGGGCGGATTCATCACGAGCACATACTACATGGACAAGCTGCCCGACTACGTGGTGAAGTTCAACAAGCAGCTCGGCATGAAGCCCGGCTACGACGCCAAGGTGCATCCCGACGGCGTGACAGCCACCTTCGGACTTGCCGAGGCTGTGATGAAAGCCGAGAAGCTCGGACAGAACGGCACCACCGACATGCTCTGCGTGAGCATTTCGCCGACTGACGCCATCTCCCACAACACGGGCACATGGTTCTCGCCGGGCAAGGAGAACGAGGAGGTGTTCCTCACGCTCGACCGCGACATGAAGCAGTTCTTCGAGGCTCTCGACCAGCAGGTGGGAAAGGGTAACTACCTGCTCTTCCTCACCGCCGACCACGGCGGCACCCACAACCCCAACACCATGCAGGAGCACAAGCTCCCCGGCGGCTACAGCGACACCAAGGCTGTGATGGCATCGCTCAACGAGATGCTGTCGAAGAAGTTCGGCGTGGAGGGCAAGTACGTCAAGGACTACATCAGCTTCAACTTCTACATCGACCGCGACTTCCTCGCCCAGCACAACATCTGCTGCCAGAAGGTGAAGGATGCCATCGTTGCCGAGCTGAAGAAGAACAGCGAGCAGTTCCCCTTTGTCGTTGACAACGAGCAGGCTGCCACGGCTCCCGTTCCGCAGTGGATAAGGGAGCGCATCATCAACGGCTACTACCGTGGACGCACTGGCGACATCACCGCCATCATACGTCCCGACTACTACGACTACAAGGTGGAGAAGGGCAACTACGGCTCACAGCACGGCGCATGGATTCATGCCGACACGCACATCCCTCTCGTGTTCATGGGATGGCACATCAAGCCAGGCAAGACCAACCGCCTTACCTATATGGTAGACACCGCACCCACCGTGTGCTCAATGCTCCACATCGAGGCGCCTGACGCATCAACGGGCAACCCGATTGTGGAGGTCGTCGACCAATAACTGGGAGCGGGGGCGCCCTCGCCCCCGAAAATGGAAACGCACTGGGACCGGGGGCGCCCTCGCCCCCGGCAATTTAAAATAGGAGAGGGGACGCTCTCGCCTCCGGCATTTATATTGTAGTGCCGGGGCGAGGGCGGCCCCTCTCCCAGTTATATACAGTAGCGCCGGGGGCGAGGGCGCCCCCTCTCCCAGGTATTGCTTGTTTGTCGTTCGTTCATAGCTTGTTTGTCGTCTTACTTCGACCGTTCAACGTGCTTACTTCGACCGTTCAACATGCTTACTTCGACCGTTCAACGTGCTTACTTCGGTCGAAGTAAGACCCCAAGAGTTATCGTTTCGCGCGACAAAACGACCTTGTTTACTTGATTATCTTTATCCAGTCGCTTTTTCTCGGGGCTGCCGGGCGCGGTTCACGCGACGCGTAGCCCAGCGACAGCGCACCGATGCCGATGAGTCCGTCGGCAAGCCCCATTTCCTTCATCAGCTTCTTTCCCTCGTCGGTCTGGAACATCTCGTATTCGCGGTTTATCCAGCATGTGGCGAGACCTATGGCGTGAGCGGCGAGCATCATGTTCTCCAGCACGCACGAGCCGTCCTTCACGGCGTTTGCGTTGCTCTCCGACGCGAACACGAGCACGTATGTAGGCGCGTCGTAGTAGGGATTGCTGTCGACGCCCATTATTTCGGCGTTCATGCGTGCGAGGCGGGCCTTGAGGCCGGCGTTCTGCACAGCCACGATGACGGGGTCCTGCTTGCCGTGTCCGGTAGGGGCGTAGGTTCCGGCTTCGAGTACGGCAGACAGCTCGTCGTCGGTGATTTGCTCAGCCTTGTAGTGGCGGCATGAGCGGCGAGTCTTGATAATCTCCAAAAAAGAATTGTTCATAGCGTTTCTGTTTATTTGGTTACTTTGTATTTACACCCAAGTATTTCTCCAGCATACCGTTAGCGGCAAGCTCCCGCGTGGTGCCCTCCTCGATAAGCCCGTCGTGCATTAGCCAGAGGCGGTCGGCTGTGGCGAGGGCTGTGTCGAGGTCGTGTGTGGAGAGCAGGATGGTCTTGCCCTCGTCGTGGGCGAGCCGCGCGAGAAGTCGCACCAGCTCCACCTTGCCCGGATAGTCGAGGAAGGCCGACGGCTCGTCGAGCAGTATCACCGGCGTGTCCTGGGCAAGCGACTTGGCAATCATCGCCTTCTGGCACTCGCCGTCGCTCAGGCTGCTGATGTGGCGGCTGGTCATGCCGGCTATGCCCGTTAGCCGTAGCGCGCGGTCAACCGCCTGTCGGTCGGTGTTGGACAGCCGTCCCCAGAATCCCGTGTAGGGCGCGCGCCCGAGCGCCACGAGTTCGCCTACGGTCAGGTTTTCGGCGTCGGGGCGCTTGGTGAGCACGATGCTCAGCCGTCGGGCGAACACGTCGCGCGGCATCGACTGTATGTCGTCCGTGCCGATGAGGATGCTGCCCGCGAGCCGCGGTTGCAGCCGGGCGATGGTGCGCAGCAGGGTTGACTTGCCCGAGCCGTTGCGCCCGATGAGGCACGTGAGCGTGCCAGCCATGGCGGTGGCAGACAGACGTGAGCCTACCGTGCGCACGCGGTTGCGGCGCATGGAATAGCCTATCGTGACCTGTTGGAGGTATAGTGAGTCAGTATCATTCATACATTGCAAAATTAGCAATTATTTCCCGAAAATTTGTACCTTTGCTGTTGTAAATAAAATTAACGACAATGGACAATAACCCGATACTGCAACTCCAACAGCAGCGGTTGCTCCTCCAGATAGAGTACAACCACGAGAAGGAGGAGTTCCGCAAGCAGACCGAGACGATGGGCGTGGAGCGCAAGGTGCGCCGCGGCGACGCGTGGTTCCCGGTGGCCCTGGGCCGCAACTACTACAACTCGCTCAACCAGATGGTAGTGGAGGTGTCGCGCCAGCCAGGCAGCGACATCGAGCACAACTTCGAGCCGGGCCGCCCCGTGTGCTTCTTCACCATGAAGCGCGACCCCAAGACCGGCAAGGACCAGATACACTACCTCTCGTTCACCGCCACCGTGAGCTACGCCGAGCAAGACCGCATGGTCGTGGCGCTGCCCGACTCGGGCCGCATCGTCGACCTGCAGCGCGAGGAGTCGATGGGCATACAGCTGTTCTTCGACGAGACGAGCTACCGCCTCATGTTCGACGCCCTCGACCGCGTGATGCGCGCCAAGAGCGGACGCCTTGCCGCCCTGCGCGACATCTTTTATACAAACGCGCCCGCGCAGCGGTTCTCGTTTGAACCGATGCGTTTCCCGTGGCTCAACCCGTCGCAGGAGCGCGCCGTCAACGAGGTGCTCTGGGCGAAGGACGTGGCGATAGTTCACGGCCCTCCAGGAACCGGCAAGACAACGACGCTCGTCGAGGCCATCTACGAGACGCTGCGCCGCGAGAGCCAGGTGATGGTGTGCGCGCAGAGCAACATGGCTGTCGACTGGATATCCGAGAAGCTCGTGGATAGGGGAGTGGCGGTGCTGCGCATAGGCAACCCGACACGCGTCAACGACAAGATGCTCTCCTTCACCTATGAGCGGCGCTTCGAGGCTCACCCCGACTACCCGCAGCTGTGGAGCATCCGCAAGGCCATACGTGAACTGCGCTCGCAGAAGAAGCGCCCCGACTCATGGCACCAGAAGATGGACCGGCTCAAGGCCCGCGCCACCGAGCTTGAACTGCGCATCCGCGCGTCGCTCTTCGGCGAGGCGCGCGTCATTGCCTGCACACTGACCGGAGCCGCCAACCGCGTGCTTGAGGGCGAGAAGTACTCCACCCTGTTCATCGACGAGGCAGCCCAGGCGCTTGAGGCAGCCTGCTGGATAGCCATACGCAAGGCGGGCCGCGTGATATTCGCCGGCGACCACTGCCAGCTGCCGCCCACCGTCAAGAGCATAGCCGCGCTGAAGGGCGGACTCGGCAAGACGCTCATGGAGCGCATCGTGGAGCGCAAGCCCGAGGTGGTGACGCTGCTGAAGGTGCAGTATCGCATGAACGAGCGGATAATGCGCTTCTCAAGCGACTACTTCTACCACGGCGAGGTGGAGACCGCACCCGAGATAAGTCACCGCGGCATACTCGACTACGACCTGCCGATGATGTGGGTCGACACGTCGGACGTCGATGGAAAGGAGGAATTTGTGGGCGAGAGCTTCGGGCGAATCAACCGCGCCGAGGCGGAGCTTACACTCTCGACCTTGCAGGAATACTTCGATAAAATCGGCAAAAATCGCATACTTGAGGAGTCAATCGACGTTGGAATCATATCGCCCTACCGCGCCCAGGTGCAGCTGCTGCGCAAGATGATAAAGCAGCGCGAGTTCTTCCGGCCTTACCGCCGGCTGATAAGCGTCAACACCGTTGACGGCTTCCAGGGGCAGGAGCGCGACGTGATACTCATCTCGCTCGTGCGCTCCAACGACGACGGTGACATAGGATTCCTGCGCGACCTGCGCCGAATGAACGTGGCGATAACTCGCGCGCGCATGAAACTCATCATTCTCGGCAACGCCGCCACGATGACGCGCCACCCGTTCTACAAGAAACTCTACGACTTTGTGACGGAGCAGCGATGAAACCGCGGTTTTTTGCGAAACTGCCTGTTTCCGCCCTCCTGTTCCTGTAATAAGCCTATACACGATGAAATGGGGATTTTTAGCCTGTTTCATCGTGCTTTTTGTTGTTTTTGCCTGTTTTTATGGCGTTTTCAGACTCTTGCGCTTGCATATTGTTACAAAAAACAAGAGTCAAGTAGGCTTTGCCTGTTCTCCTGTTGACGATGTGTGAAAATAACCTCGACAAACAATCAATCATGCAAATTTATAGCCTGTTTGTTTCCTGTTTAAAAAAATATTATGTAAATTTGCAAATCAGAAAAAACTAAGATGCCAACCACTTGCTGTCAGAGAAAAACAAGTAGCCACATCTTTATTATTATATATATACTATATAAAAGAATATTATATATTTAGATTCGAAATATAGGCATTAATCAAGACTTTATATAGTCCTGCCATCAGAAACAAACCCAAGGGATGAGAGCCATACGGCACAAGCAGCCTGTATGAATGTCATCCCGAACGAGATAAATTAAAAATTTAATGTAACCCACGATTTGCGCATCGTCCTGTAGCAGCGTTCCCTGTAGAGCCTGTGCAGTACAGTGTGTGGCATTTCGCGTACCTGTGTCCCAGATATGCGCCGTGCACGATGAAATGGGCAAATTTAAGGTATATGGCGTAAAACAACATGCAAAAGAGAAGTCTCCTGTCGGCAGCCTTACTGATAGGCTGTATGCCTGTAGTGGCCAACATCAACAGCCGTATGTTCAACTATGAATTCACGGGACTGGAGTATGTGGGCTACTATCTCACGCAATGGATGGATACCTACATGAGCTATCCGTTTGTTGTGAAGACCTCTGTTGCCGTGCTCATACTTAGCATCTTCATGGTGGCGTTCCTGTCGTTCTCGCTTATGTTCGACAAGTTCAACGACGCCCGCAAGGAACGCTTCTACAGCAACCTGCGCCGACGCTACTACGACATCCTGTTGCAGATATTCGCCGACAAGCACAACTACACCGACGAGGAAGTGCTTGAGCAGACCAAGTTCAAGGACGAGGGCTGGAAAGGATGGAAGATGTACTACGTGGGCAGAATGATGGTGGAGGTGAAGTCGGGGGTCTACGACGACTACAACTTCAACAACGTGCAGGCCTGTGTGCGCGTGTTCGGACTCCACCAGTTTGTAGAGAACGAGCTTACCTTCGGCTCCTTCAACAGCCGCGTGAAGTCGATGCAGCTGTCGCAGTTCCTGATGATCGACGTGGCGGAGTCAATCCTCGTCAGAATGTTGAACTCCAGCTCCCACGTGCTGCGCAAGGAAGTGCGCATGTACTACCTCTGGCTCAGCGACTACCAGCCATTCCGCTTCTTCACCGACGACAAGGTTGACTACGAGTACCGCCCGTGGGACTCCCTTGAGGTGCATCACCTGTTGCGCGCCCGCAAGCTCAGCGGCAAGGAAATACCGTCGCTCGTGCCTGTCGTGTCGAACTGTCCCGACCCGCAACTCAAGTCGTGCCTCATTCGCGAGGTGGCATACTGGGGCTCCTACGAGGACATTGTGAAGATACGAGGCTACATCACCGACGACGAGATGCTCTACCGCCGCGCCGCCATACAGTGCATGGGCATAGCCAAGTTTGAGTTTGGCGAGCAGGAACTCGAGCACGCCTACTCACAGCAGACCGAGGAGCTCAAGGAGGAAACTCTCTACGCCATCCTGCGCATACACTCCGGCAAGGCGCTGCCCTTCTTCGTCGGAGCCTACGGCGAGGCAGGCACGTCAACCACAAAGTTCGCCATACTCATGTGCATGTGGTGGTACAACTCGGAGAGCCGCGAGACGTTCGAGATACTCGAAAGCTCAGCCACCGACAACGACCTGCTGCTCTTCCAGGAGGTGAGGGCAAACCACGAGGACCCGTCGCAGCAATGACGCCGGGGCGGAAAATGTGAAACAAGAGTAAAACTGTCAAAAAAAGCAATTCGCAAACTGATAACGATGATAATAAAAGATGCAATACTTTACATATATGGCTACCTGGTGTTCTTCTACTCCCTGGCGCTCATCGGATCCTATGTGATGCTGATATGGCTCGCCTACCTGGAGCAGCGCAAGAGCCGCCACGCCATGTCCGACTCCTACGTGAAGCAGATATTCCGCCACTCGCCCTACACGCCGGGCGTTTCAATCGTGGCTCCTGCCTACAACGAGGAGAAGACCATCGTTAACAACGTGAAGTCGCTACTCTCGCAGGACTACCCAAAATTCGAGATTGTCATCGTCAACGACGGCTCGAAGGACAACACCCTCCAGGAGATGATCGACAACTTCGACCTCGTGGAGACCCCCTACAGCTACCGTATGCGCATCGCCGCAAAGCCGTTCAAGAGGCTCTTCACGTCGAGAAACCCAAAATACCATAGGCTGAGAGTTGTCGACAAGGTGAACGGAGGTACCAAGGCGGATGCCGTGAACGGCGGGCTTAACGTGGCACGCTATCCCTACTTCATCAACACCGACGTGGACTGTATCCTCGCCAAGGACGCCATCCTCAAGTGTATACGCCCGATGGTGGAGCAGAACAACGTGATTGCCGTGTCGGGCGTGATGAACATGTCAAACGGCTCGCGAGTGGAAGACGGCGAACTGCTTGAATACCGCATACCGTGGAGCCCGATACCGCTCTTCCAGACCCTGGAGTACCTGCGCTCGTTCATGGTCGGCAAGATGGGATGGAGCGCCATCAACGCCATGCCTAACGTGTCGGGTGGCTACGGAATGTTCGACACCGAGGTGGCCATAGCCGCAGGAGGCTACTCCAGCGACTCACTCGCCGAGGACGAGGACATGCTGATAAGAATGATTGGCTACTGCTGCGACTTCAACCGCAAGTACCGCGTGGTGCAGATTCCCGACACGTGCTGCTGGACAGAGGGACCGCCAAACCTGCGAATCCTCAACCGACAGCGCACCCGATGGGGACACGGACTGATACAGACCTTCGGCAAGTACTACCGAATGATGTTCAAGCGCAAGTACCGCCAGCTCGGACTCATCACCATGCCCTACCAGTTCATCTTCGAGCTACTGGCGCCGGTGATAGAGTTCATAGGCTTCCTGACCACCATCTACCTCGCCCTCACGGGCGGCGTGAACTGGGGCACGGCAGCCATCATCTTCGCCGTGATGTACGTGTTCTGCGTGCAGCTGTCGCTCGTCGTGATCTACTACGACTACACGCAGACCAAGATGAAAGGCTTCGCCTACGTGCGACTAATCATCGCGGCGCTGCTCGAACCGTTTGTCTACCATCCGCTCATCGTGTTCTTCTCGCTCAAGGGCTACATGAAGTTCCTCACCAAGCAGCGTATCGTATGGGGCGAGATGACCCGTCAGGGATTTGCCAAGAAGCCAGCCGCTACCGACAACAGTGCCAAGCCTGCTTCTGAAGCCAGCGGCAAGACGGAGGCAACCAATGAGGTCAACGGCAACAAGCCTGATTCTGACTTCATCGCCAAGAAAGAACCGGCTCCTGAAGCCATCTGATATAAATAAAGAAAACAAAAAAGTAAAGATAATATGCGAAAAACCCGTATCTTTCTCAGTCTCCTCCTCGTGGTGTTGTTTACCGCTGTGGTGCTCGGAGCCGACGGCTTCCAGCGCGACGGCGACATACACACGCCCGACTACTACGAGGCGACTGTGCGCAATGCCTTCAAGCGCGGCGACTGGAACGGCGGAAAGCGGCTCCTCGACGAGGGACTCGAACACTACCCGTCAGTCTCCGGACTCAACGAGCTTGCCGGACGCTACTACTTGCACCGCCAGGCCTACGACGACGCGCGCTACCACCTCGTGCTCGCAGTGCGCGACAACGACGGCAACGTGCAGGCAAAGCAAATGCTCGTGGACGTGGAGGAGAAAACCAAGAACTACTCCAGCGCCATCTGCTACGTGAACGAGTTGCTGCAGGTCAATCCCTACTGGAAAGGACTGTGGCGGCGCAAAATAGCGCTTTTCCGCAAGCAGGGCAACAACACCGAGGCAGACCGGCTGCTGAAGCGCATCTGCCAGATCTACCCCAACGACCCTACGCTCAAGCGCGACCTCGCCGGACGACTCGAAGAACAGTACCTTGCCGACCGCAAGAAGGGCGACAAGACCGCCACTATAGCGTCACTGCGCGAACTCATCGAGCAAAATCCGCAAAGCGAGGACTATTATCTGCAACTCTCCAACCTGCTCCTCCAGCAGGGCAAGCGCTCCGATGCCATCGACATCGCCGACCGCGGCGTGCAGAACATGCCGGGCAGCGTTGCCCTCATCATGAAGAAGGCGGGCATACTGGCAGAGGAGAACCGCTATGGCGAGGCTATGGCGTTTGTCAAGCAGTGCATGAAGCGCAACCACAGCGGACGACTCGCCAGCTTCTACAGCTCGCTGCAGCTCGACGCCGCACGCATGGAGGCAAGCCAGGACCCGTATGTGCTCTACGGCAAGGTGTATGAGAAGTCGAAGAGCGAGGAATCGCTCAACTACCTGCTCAACACCGCCATGTCGCGAGGCTACTACGAGGATGCCCTCTACTATATCGGTCAGGCGCGCAAGCGCAAGGGCGACACGCCCGACCTGCTCTACAAGTCGTACATCATCAACAAGCGCATGGGCAACGAGCGCACCGCCAACAACCTGCTCGCACGCCTCTACGAGCGCACTCCGCACGACAGCGAGGTGGCTGACGCCCTGGCACAGCTGCGCCTTGAGCAGTCGCGCCGCCTGATGGACGACGGCGCGTACGCCGACGCGCTGGCGATGCTCAAGTTTGTGCGCGACAATGCCACCGACCGCGAGACGCGCGAGTCGGCTTACTCACGCATCTACACCTGCAACGTGGAGCTGCGCCGCTACGACGCCGCCGACGCCGCGCTGGAGGAAATGCACAAGAACTTCCCGTCGCGCTCCGACTACGTGGGCAAGCGCGCCGACCTGCTCGTCCACCGCGGACGCATAGCCCAGGCTCTGGCGTTCCTGCACGATGAAATCGGCAAAACCAGCGATGAATTCGTGCGTTATCAGTATATAAGCACCTACGAGGACATCGCCGCCCCATACATCAAGGGACTCATTGCCAACGGTGCCACACGCAAGGCTTATGAGGCAAGCCGCGCACTGCTCGCCATTTACCCGGCATCGGAGCGCGGACTGCAATACGCCATCAACACCTCGGCGCAGCTCGGCTACTGGGGCGAGTTCGACCGTCTCGTGCGGTTGGGCAGAAACACCTATCCCGACGACCGCTTCTATCTCGTCAAGGAGGCTTCCATCCTGCACCGCAACGGCGCCTTCGCCGATGCCGTTGAGATGCTGCGCCTGCCGCTCGACGACTACACGGGCGACACGCTGCTCGTGAGGGCGTTCTCAACCAACAGCGCCGACTGGGCAACAGCGCTCATCAAGGCGCATGAAGCCGACTCAGCCATCGCCGTTGTCGACACGGCGCTCGTGTTCGACCGCGAGAACCGCACGCTGCTCTACACCAAGGGACTGGCTTTCGAGGCAAAGCACATGTATGACTCTGCCTACGTCTATCAGAAATATTACCAGCCCGGATATGCCGAGGCTGCCGCCTTCTACCGCCATCTGGGCAGCTTGCAGGCGCATGGCTTCCGCAACGGCATCAACTTTGAGTATCTCCAGGGACGTTTCGGTGAACTCGACCAAATCACAGCCATCGCCACCGGCGAGTACACACGCCGCCTGAACGACCACAACGACATGGCGATAAAGATGAACTATGCCGGACGTGAGGGTGCCGTTGCAGGCGCCAACATCGAGGAACAGACGTCGGGCGGCACTGGAGTGCAGATTCAGGGCGAGTGGACCCACCGCTTCAACGACAAGTGGCAAGCCACGGGCGCGGCGGCATGGGCCAACAAGTATTTCCCGCAGTGGTACTTCTCAGCACAGGTGCAGCGCAACCTCAAGAACGACTGGGAGGCTGAGGTTCACGCCAACTACCGCCGCATACACTCTTATCAGAAAACCTTCATCTGGAAGTGGGACATCGAGGACCCCGAAGCCAACGGCGGCGGATGGGCTTTCAACGGTTGGGACCATTCATATTCAAGCCTGATAAGCTTGGGCGCAGGTGCAAGTAAGACACTCGGCGACTTCTGGTTCAACTCCAAGGTGGATGCCTACATGATGAAGTCGAAGTTCTACTTCAATCTCCTCGCGCAGGCAAAATACTTCCCGCTCGACGACGGCAAGACCTGTTTCCACGTGCTCGGAAGCATCGGCTCTGCTCCGGAGGTGACGATGATCGACTTTGCCATGCCTGGCACGTTCAACCACCTCAACACTATGGTGGGCATCGGCGGACAGTACCGACTGCTGAAGAACGTCACCATCGGTGTGCTCGGCACATGGTACACCTACTACACACAGAACCAGGCGCGCCAGACACTCGACCCAGGCGTGTATGCTGGAGATGGCAAAGGCACCCCGGGCAAGTATCTTGACTATTCGACAATCAACTATAAAAATCTCTTCAATATCGATGCACAGCTTTCAATCTCATTCTAAGCACCCCAGTGCCATAGCGTCGATTTTGCCGATTTCATCGCTCGCGGTTGCCTTCACGCTGCCGCTGCTGATGACATCGAGCTGTGGCAAGGCTGCTGTGCCGCCGTTCACGCAGTACAGCGAGTATGCGGTGTGCGCCGCCGACAACGGCGACGCTGCCGACGTGAAGTGGGCGGACTATCTGAAAAGCCATTTCCAGAAACGCGCCACCGACAAGGACTGCATCGTTGCAGGCAAGGCTGCCGACGAGAGCCAGTTGCAAGTGAACGTCGATCTCGACCCGAAGCTGCCCAACGACTATTCCGTGGAGCGCGACGAACGGCAGATAACACTCCGCGCACGCACGCCCCAGGCAATGCTGTGGTTGCAGTACCAGTTTATGTCGGCTGCATCGGAGCAGGACCGCCGCTTCACCACCATCGACCTGCCTGCCTCTGTCATAAGTTGCCAGACAGACACCGCAGGGTCGTTTGCCTTTGAATACCGCGGAATCTACTCGCCGTCGAATGTCGATGCCGACCTCATGCCTATTCTCGGCACCAACAATGTTGACTTCGACTGGGGACTGTGGGGCCACAACCTGCGCAAGGTGTTCACCGACGGCATTCCGCAGGAGGCTTATGCCCTTGTGGGCGGAAAGCGCGACGACTCGCAGTTCTGCTTCTCAAGCGAGGCTCTGTACAAGGCTTATGAAAACTACGTAATCGACCAGTATGGCGACGGCAACGACGATGAAACCGTGCGTTTTGCTGTAATGCCCAACGATAACTCCACCGTCTGCCAGTGCCCGGCGTGCCGTGCGGCTGGCAACACCGCCACGTCGGCCACTCCGGCTGTGACGCGCATGGTGGAGCGCCTGGCGCGCCGTTTCCCGAAGCACCAGTTCTTCACGTCGTCATACACCACCACAGCCACACCGCCGTCACATCGTCTGCCCGACAACGTTGGAGTGCTCGTCAGTACGCTCGACCTGCCCTTGCAGACCAAAATGGACGGTTCCACCGCTGAACAGCGCAAGTTTGAGACGACGATGAAATCGTGGAAAAACGCGTCGCGCCACATATATGTGTGGGACTACATGCGCAATTTCGACGACTACATCACTCCATTCCCGTGCCTCAACCAGATAAAGGCACGCCTGCAGTACTTCAAGCGCATGGGTGTTGACGGCGTGTTCTACAATGGCAGCGGCTACGACTATGCCACCTTCGACGACGTGCAGACCTACGCCATTGCCCAACTCATGATTAATCCCGATGCCGACGTCCGCCAGCTCGTGAGCCACTACTATGGCAAGGCATATCCCGTGACCGCCAAACTCTTCACCGACTATTACCTCTCGCTTGAGGACAAGGCACAGAAGGCGCAGCTCAACCCATATTCTGGCATTGCCGATGCCGCACGCCAGTATCTCGCGAGCGATGAACTGGAGACTTTCTGGAAGTCGCTTGACACTGGCAAGAAGAAGTCGGTCGACACCGAGCGCCGAAGCATTAACGAAATCCTTACTGCCCTCGGCTTCACTCGTCTCGAACTGCTCCGCCTCAAGGAGGCAGCCCCAGAGCAGTCGGCCATTGACGGACTGCTGTCGCTTCTTTCGGCACACGTCGCCTTCAAGGACCTTGCCAACTACCGCGAGAGCTACGGTGAAATCGACAAGTATATTGCCGAGTGGCGCACCGCCTCGCCTTGGCTCAACGACAGCGGCAATATGCTGCGCGGCGTGAAGCTCACTTCCGCCACAAAGCTTGATCCCGACTATTCCAATCTCTCCATCCTCACCGATGGAAAGGCTGGTTTTGCATCCGACTACCACACCGGCTGGCTGCTCAACTCCAACCCTCAGCTGCAGCTCACCGTTCCCGGCGGCAAGCTCTCGTCAGCCAGCCGCCTGAAGATAGCCACGCTCCAGGCTCCGCAATGGCACATCTTCGCGCCATCGGCAGTTGAGGTATGGCAGGGTGGCAAGCTCATCGGCAAGGCAGTGCCGGCTGCTGCCGACGGTAGGGTAGAGACCGTTGTTACGCTGTCGGGACTTAACCCCTCGGCTCCTGTTGAGATAAGGTTGCTGAAGGCAGCACGCCAGGGACGCGCCACGATAGCCGTCGACGAAATCTCAAGTTTATAACAGATATAATAAGGTATGAAGAAACGCTCTACTATATTCAGCATAATAGCAGGCGTATTTATGTTCGCCATGCTTATGCTCACTTCGGGGTGCGAGAAGCGAATACTTCCCACGGCGCTGACCGTGGTCGACTCCGTGCGCCATTATTATCCTATAGTGGCTGGCGAGAAGCTCAACTTCTCGTTCATAGTGCGCAACATCGGCGACTCTCCGCTCTTGCTTGACGACGTGCAGCCCTCTTGTGGCTGCATCGTCGGCAAGCTCAATGCAAACATAATCCCCCCGCACGACACGCTCACGCTCAACTTCACGTTCGACAGCTCGAAGAATGTGGGCTACGTGCGCCACGCCATACGCTTGTATGGCAACATACTGCCCCACGGCATGGCAACACTCGTGTTCGACGTGAATGTCGTTCCGCCTTCCGACCACGACCCCGACTACGAGGAGGTCTACCAGGAGAAGAAGGAGATGGAAGGCGGCGTGGAGGATCTTGTCGATGGAAAGCCAGCCGAGAAGGGCTACTACGTAAGTCCCGACAAGGACAGCCGCAGCCATGAGAAGTATCCTTGGAGAGAGTGAAAGGGCTGATATAAAGACAAATACATACATTTTTGTGGAAAAAGCAGTTCAATGTGAGCCAAAAATAATACAATATAAAATAAATACGCGCGAATTCACGTATTGAAACAAAATTTTTACTATCTTTGCGGCAGAACAAAACCCAACGAATATGAAAAAGCTCTTTCTTTTCTTGATGGCGGCTATATGCCTGGCATCATGTGGCGAAAGCTCAAGTGTGACAGGTGGCAATGAGGAGGAACCAACAGTTAACCCTACTGCCAAGACCCCAAGCACGCAGGTCTACGTCATGGGCAAGGATATCACATCCAGCACTCGTGCTGCTACGGACAACACAGCGACAGCCCATTTCTTTATCCGCATAGACAACCGTATACCTATCGAGGGCTACGGCTCATGCCCGTCAAACCTCTACTGGCCTAAGAAGGCTGGCAACAGCGGCGACGTGACTGTTCTTGCCGACGGCAACGAAGGCTCGCTCAACCTCGACTATCCTTACTGGACATCCAACGGCAACGGCTCGAAGTACATCTACGACACTACGGGCAAGTCTACCGCCCAGGCTCTTGTCGACGTGCCATCGCTCGATAAGATGATGGCTGCCAACGAGGACCACTCAAAGGGCATCGAGACCATCGACTTCTCGCAGTACAAGGTCATCTGGTATGTCGCAAAGAAGGAAGCCAACGGCTGGCATGTTGACGGCGTGCTCACTCTGCAGTCTACCAACGACGTGAAGGAAATCCCTAACATCAACATCGCCGAGGACAACAACATGGAGAACCAGGCGCAGGAGCCGGAGTTCAAGGGCGGCAACGTGGAGGTTGACATCCACGAGCAGCTTCACAAGGACTGGGACGAGGTGAAGACATCCATCCACGTGCGCGACTTGGTTGACGAGGTGCAGGTATACATTCCTATCGAGCGTGAGTATCTTGTGCCGACCGACGACTTCGCCATCCGCACCTACGACTATGCGCTTGCAAGCAAGGTGTTTATCGGCAAGGCTGAGTATGAACTCAAAGACAACAGCCCGATAAAGGTGGAGGTGCAGCACCAGGCCACCGGCATCACCATCACGGTGTCTGCCATCAACCACGACTATATCAAGGCTCTCCAGGAGCAGTATGGCGACGGCATAACCATAGAGGTGCACAGCTATCCGCAGCTCCTAACCAAGACCGACATATTCAGCAAAATCAAACAGTCTACAGTGAGCATCCTGCCGGCTGACTATGATGCGGGCAAGGTGAAGCTCCATATAAGTAAGTATGCAGCAACTGAAGAGATAAACTAAAAAAAGAAGAAAGGAGAAAACTATTATGAAGAAACTACTATTGTCTGTCTTCGCTGCTCTTTTTCTTGTAGCATGTGGAGAAGATTCCAACGTGACAGGCGGTAACGAAAATCCGAATCCTGAAACTCCAACAGTGGAGACACGTGGAACGCAAGTGTATGTCCAGGGTAGTGAACTGAACGCCGCATCACAGAATGCCGCATCGCGTGCCATGGCTTATGCCAACACCGAGAGCGCTCACTTCTTTATCCGTATCGACGGTCGTATTCCTGAGATAAAGGACGACTATTGTCCGTCCGACCAGTATCTGCCGCAGGACAGACAGGCGGCACGCTCACGGCTGATGCCAACGCCGGAGTGATTAACCTCGACTATCCGTACAGCAGTGAGGGCGTTGTATGGCCTATCACACGCTATGTGTACGACACAACGGGCAAGGAGGTGGACAAGGTTATCGTGCAGCAGCCTGACCTCAAGAAACTGCTTGACGCCAACCAGAACCGCCAGTTCTCAAGCTTGATAAGCAAGCTCGACCTCGACAACTGCAAGGTTATCTGGTATGTGGCACGCGAGGGACAGAGCAACGGCTGGCATGTTGACGGCGTGCTCACTCTCAAGTCTACCAACGACATCAAGGACATCCCCGACCTGAAAATCGACGAGGACAACAACTACACCAACTCTGCCGAGAAGGAGCCGTTGCCCGAGGAGACAGAGCTTGGCAACGGCAATGTTGAGGTGAACGTCCACCAGCAGCTCCACAAGGACTGGGACGAGATTAAGACATCCATCCACGTGCGCGACTTGGTTGACGAGGTGAACGTAGAGATTCCTATCGGCTTTGACAATGTTGCCGAGTCCGACGATTTTGCCATCCGCACCTACGACTACGAGCTTGAGAGCAAGGTGTTCCTCAACGGTACGGAGTACAGCCTTAACGACACCAATCCTATAAAGATACAGGTGAAGCACGAGGCCGACAAGGTTGTCATCTCTGTGTCTGCCATCAACCACGACTACATCAAGGCTCTGCGCCAGGCTTATGGCGACGGCGTGACGGTTGAGGTGCACACCTATCCTAAGGGATTGAGCAAGAACGACATCTGGAGCCGTGTGCAGCAGTCTACAGTTAATGTGGTGCCTGCTTCTTACAGCAACATCAAGGTGTCGCGAACCAAGTACACGGAGGAATAACAATACGCTGAAAGAGTAAACAATACTCAGAAAGAATAACTCGGCACGTGTGACATCAGTGCATGACGTGCCAATACATAAACAACGCGGGCTGGGAAGGCAAACAATAGATAGCCTTCCCAGCCCGCACTGTTTGTTTATGCATGCGACAAAGTCATGTCTTGTCATTTTGTTATGCTGCGTCGCCAAACCGTCGGCGACACACCCTCGTGCAGGCTGAATACCTTTGAGAAGTAGGATGGCGAGGAGAATCCCACGAAGTAGGCCACCTCTTCGAGTTTCTGTTCAGGCTTCGCCCTCATCATCTGTTTCGCTTCCTCAATGCGCAGGCTCGACACCCACGCGCTGAAGTTCATGCCATAGCGCTCGTTGATGAAGTATGACAGATAATTCTTGTTTGTCCCCAATGTGGAGGCAAGCTCGTCGATGGTGAACTGTGTGCCAATATACTTCTTTGTATCCACCCATGTCTTTATCTTTTGTTCGAGAGTGTTGCGCTTGATGTCGTCGTCGGCAGAGGCGGAAGGTTGCGCTGCCTCGTCAGCCGCGTTGTCGGCTGTGTTGTCGGCAGACTGGTAGGCTTTGGCTATGTCGCCGTATTTTGCGGCGAAGTTTATGAAGCTTACTGCAATGAATATGTTGAGCGGCACCATGTAGAGCTGGAATGCCCAGTTCACCAGTACGTTGGTGAACATCGTCACCAGTGCCATCACCCACGATATGATGAGCAGTATGATGCTCGTGTTGGTCCAGCGCACAAACTTGTGCATGTCGGTGGAGAAGTAGTTGTCGAGCAGTTCGCCGTTGAGCTTGTACTGCTTGTGAAACAGAAACGCCAGTTCCACGATATTCTCCATCATCACCGCCAACGACACCATGAGCAGCGTCATGCGGCTGCCGGCCAGTGCAGGGAAGAGCGACATCACGGCAAGCACCGTCGACACGCTCATCTGTGCGGCGTCCTTCAGCAGCCGGCGCTTGGTTATGAAGCTGTTGTTGAGTATGTGGCAGAAGGAGTAGCACAGCAGCAGTTCCTCGAAGTAGAACAGCACGATGTCGATGCACGCGATGGCATAGTTGAACTTTGCCCAGCTTCCCGTTGTGAGCACGCACCAGGCAACGAGGTTGAGCGACATCGAGCCGAACGCCACGGTGAGCATACGCTTCGACTGCCTGTAGGGGCGGTAGATGGCATCCTTCGGCGACTTGACAAAACACAGTATAAGGCAGATTGTCATGTAGGCAGTGGCTACGCACTGTATGAGTGTCTCAAAATATTCTTGCAGTTGTAATAGGTTCATTTGCAGTAAATGTTGATTTCACAAGTAACATGCAAATTTACAAAATAAAGTCGATTTTTCCCCGGCTTGGTAAAATTTTCTTATTTTTGTAAAAATAAAACGGCTTTTTACAAGAATATCGTCTTCTTTTTCCCTTTTTTACAGACTTTTCGCTGGTAGCGTTGTAACTTTGCGGTAACAAAAACAAAGCTGGACGGCACAAAAACAGCCATATACAAAATTGGGGCTACTGCATGTATGTGGTAGCCTCTAAATTTTTTTAACACCAGCATATCTGTGTTTTATATATGTTTTGTTATTTGTAAAACGCTTTTTGTTACAGTTTTATTTCTTCAATCGGAAAAAAATGAATAATTTTGCACCGCAATATGCCCCGTTGGGTACATTGTGCGTATTATTGGCATGTTTCTTCTACTGATAGTACACTGTGACAGGCTCCCATAGTTCAATGGATAGAACGGAGGTTTCCTAAACTTATGAGCTACTTTCAAGTGTGGAAGTCGGCAAAGTTCGTGGTTCACTCGGTGAATGTCGGGCAATACGCCAAACAAAATATATGTAAGGTCTTGTAGTTCAATGGATAGAACAATGCTCTCCTAAAGCGTAGATTTGGGTTCGATTCCCAACGGGACTACTCCAACCGCCTAACTTTATCGCAAGGTTAGGCGGTTTTTCTTTTCACTTTCGCCAAAAAGTGAGTATATTTGCGGAAATAAGTTCTACAAATATTCTACAAAGCACATGGCAACATTCAAGGCAGAAGTGTACGCACACCAAAAGAAAGCTGATGGCACATACAACATCAAGATAAGAGTTACCCACAAGCAGCGCAAGAAATACCTTGCTACCCCTTGGTATGTGGGCAAGGAAGATTTGACACGCTCGCTAAAGCTCAAAAATCAAAGATACATTGACATGGTGGATGATGTTATCAAGCGTTACCGCACTATATGCAACAACGTGGGCGAGGGTTTGGATAATATGACCGTTGAGCAAGTTGTGGAGTTGATAACACGCAAGAAAGAGGAAGAACACTTTGAACTTGACATTGTGGCATACACAAGGGCATACATTCAAAAGCTCTTTGACATGGGACGCATAGGCAACGCCAAAGCCTATCAAGTAGCCATTAACAATTTGGTTAGGTTTGTTGGGCGTGAAAGCGTGGATATAAGGGAAATCACTGTTAAGTTCCTTAATGACTGGATAAAATGGATTGGCGAGCAGCCGGCACGGAAGAACTGCAAAAAGGGCGGTCGTGCGCAAAGCCTGTATCTCGCAGAGGTAAGGGCAATGTACAACAGAGCCAAGAGAGAGTTTAACGATGAAGAGGCGGGCGTGATACTCATTCCATTTTCGCCATTCGCAAAGGTGGATATACCGAAAGCACCGCTCACACGCAAAAGAGCCTTGACCGTGGAACAGATGCGAGAGTTTGCACAAGTGCCATATTCCACGATATTGCAACAGGGGTGTAATCGGTTCAACCTTGCCAAAGACACGTTCCTGTTAAGTTTCTTGCTTATCGGAATGAACGCTGTGGACTTGTATAATGCCACCGACTACAAGGACGGACGCATAACCTACCAACGTACAAAGACACGATACAGACGAGCAGACGGTGCGGAAATATCAATCAGAGTTGAGCCAGAGGCACAGGCACTATTTGACAAGTACAAAGACCCGACAGGGCAGCGTGTGTTCAAGTTCTACAAGCTGTATTCCTCAATGGATAGTTTCAGCGCAGCACTTAACAAGGGATTAAAGAAAATAGGCAGTTTACTTGGTATAGATGATTTGGAATTTTACGCAGCACGTCATTCTTGGGCAACCATTGCAACGAATGACGCAGAAGTGGATAAGTACACCGTCCACACGGCACTAAATCATGTGGACGAAAATATGCGTGTTACAGACATCTATATCCGCAAGTCGTGGGACAGCATAGACAAAGCCAACCGAAAGGTGCAAGACCTTATGAATTGGGATTTGTCGGATGTAAAAGAGCCTACAAAATTGTGAGTATCAGAGAAATTGACTACCTTTGCAATGCTCTACATCATTTAAGGCGGCTTTGTCGCAAAACATATCCGTATGGGTGGATTATGCCCTTACGGTTCACATATCGGTATCGTACCCCCGTGTTGGAGCGTTAATGCGCCCACTGCCTTAATGGTGTAGAGCAACGGGAAAGGCGATACCGTTTTTTATTGCCTGTATTTTTCTAAATGCTCTACAATGGAAAATAGAAAGATTGATTTGCTGATTGAAACCCTCAAGGAGTTGCGGACTGCAAACGAGAGAGTTTCAGAGTTGGAGAAAAAAGTGCTTGACACTATAAGCACCGTCCAAAACGAAAGTGTCGGTGTGCTGCCACTCATGGCTGACTTCACGACAGGCACATTCACCACAAAGGACATTGCCGCAGAGTTGGGCATGACACCGCAAGCTCTTAACAAGGCTCTGGCACAAAAGGGTCTGATTGTGCGCTATGGGGACAAGTGGATTGTTACACCCCAATATGCGCCTATGGGTCTTATGTGCGTGAGAGCAGCACCCTACATTGACGGCTCAAACCCGACACGAAACAAGGTTAATCTGTTGCTTGAATGGACTAAGACAGGCAAAGACTACATCATTGGATTGTTCCGTAAATAAACGTGCATTTTGCCTTGGCAAAAATTTTAGTTGCTTGATTTTCAATGAGTTAAGTATGCGATTTTGCCAAGGCAAAATTTTTTGCACCTGTTTTGCCAAGGCAATTTGCCTTAGCAAAATTATTAAAGTGTTGATTATCAGCGTTTTATGATTTTTGCCTTAGCAAAAGTATTCCTCAAAAATTTTGCCTTGGCAAAATGCGTATGTTAATATGTTGATTTTCAGATACTTAAAAATTTTGCCAAGGCAAAATAGCTTGTTTTTGTAATTTATACAAATCGTGTAAGTACTTGATAATCAATGATATTTGAAAAATGCCCTAAATTTTGCCTTGGCAAAAATTTTAGTTGATTGATTTTCAATAAGTTACAACGCTGTTTTGACCGATTTTTGCCGTCCCTCGCGCACGCGCATGACGCACACACGCGCGTATATACTCCCTATATATAAATAATATATTATAATAATTATATATATAAGAAATAGGGGGTATGGGGGAAAGAACAAGCTAACTTCGATTTTCACAAAACACGAAAAAGGGGTGTTCAAGCGGACACCCCTATCTCTACTAATTCTCAAACATCTTTCCAACGCCCAACATTAGCCATTTGGCATTTACTCCAAAGTCCTTTACCATTGGGTACATCCACGAAACTTGAAACCAACCCCTATCCAAGTCCTTACGGTTGGCTATGAGGTTGCGCCTGTCAATTTCATACAATCGGCAATAGGTGTTTACACCTCGTATCTTTTTCATCGCTATTATCGCATCAAGGGCGCAATAAAAGCGTTCCATTATCTGTTTGCTTACTGGTGTGTTCATTTTTGTTGTTGTCTTGTTGTTAGTATCAGAAATATTGGCAAAGCAACAATGCAACTGATAATGCCATATTTGGAACTGTCAAACGTAAACCAAGTGAGAAATCCCAAGAATATAGCTCCAAGGGTTGAGGCTGTTATCGGTGCTCCTTGCGGCTTTGATTGTTGGTATGTTGCAGAATTGATGTTTTTGCCGTTCTTTTTGTCAATATGCAGACTTCTTAATTTTTCAACAATACCACTTTCAACATACACGAAATCTTTGCCTTGTGCTTGGTATGACAAAAGATTGGCAAGTGTCGCTGGCTCTATCACATCACGAAATTGCAATAATGTGTCAATCTTTACACGTTGTGGCTTGTTGCTATGTTGTTCCTGTTGCACATGGGTTTTTTGCTGTTTGGGGCGTTTGCCCTCATCCCCCGATAATTTTTCACGTTTATACAACCCTGTGCCTGGTATTCCAACATTGCCATATATACCACGTTTGCCAAAGTTTACGCTTGCGCCTTTTGTTCCTATGGTTGTGGACATTCCGCTTTTACTGAAATTCAACCATATTCCGGGCAAGAGCTTTACACGCTTTCTGAAAGACCACCCCATTATGCCATTGCTCTAAGTTCTTCAACATCGGCTTTCAGCTCTTGCAGTTCATCAAAGGACAAACCTTTAATCTTTGCGGTTGTAATAGCCTTTTCTAACTCTGTCAGCACCTCTAAACTCCTTTCGGGATTTACTTGGTGTATGGCGATACTCTGCTTGTAAAGTTCAATCACCATTCGATAGTATTCTTTCATGTCTTTCTGTTTTAGTTGTTCAAAACTTAGGTATCTTGCCAAATACTGTTACCCGACATCGGCAACAGTGGCATTGCCTACCTGTTGGGCAACTCCCTTTTTGGCTACCTCTAACAATGCCTCCAACTTTCCGATTTGGCGGTTGAGTTCGGCAATCTCTCTATCCTTATCGGCAAGCAAGCCATAAGGCGCAATCTGTTTCTCGTTCATCATGCGCACAATCATTGTGGAGAAAGCCTCGCCTCCCGCTGTGATGAAATCAAGGCTATCCTCGTTTATTTGAACTCGCTTGTTTGCAGTTTGCTGTATTTCTTCGTTTTCATCCCCAAACATAGTGCCTGTACCATTCTCCAACCAATCAAGATTTAGGTTTGGCACAATATCTTTAAGTTTTTTGGTAAATAGTTTAGGCTCTTGGGTCTTTCCATTTATCACTTGTGAGAAAGCAGATGGGTTGTTATACCCCATTTTTTGCCCTAACTCCCTTTGATTTGCCACGACACCCGATTTTGTTAAGTGGCGTATCAAAATCTTATATCTGTCTAATTTACTCATTATCAATCATTTTATGTTTATTACGAAATTTATTTTGTACACACCATAAACTTTTTGCCTAAATTATTTGGTTGGTTTAGGTAAATTGTTTACCTTTGCACCACAACAAGTTTAATAGTGTTGCAAAGATATAAAATTATGTCTGTAAAACACACTAAATCAGAGAGAAAATGAAGTATAAGAAAAAATCTGTCTTTCGGCAAATGTATGACGCACTGCCAACCGAACGCCCACAAGCTCCAAAAACGGCTTGGGTGAACGACATAGCGGCATTGGTTAAGGTGCATCCTACAACCGTAAGATGTTGGCTTGCTGGCACACAGAAGCTAGACCCTTTGAGAATTTCCATTATCGCCAAGCACCTTGGCGTAAAGGAAGAGAATTTGTTTAACGCCTAAATTGCAAGACAATGAACAGGGACACTTTGATGAATTTAATCGGTATGTGTGTTTGGGGCATTATCGCCCTGTGTTGCACAGTTACCATGTTTGTAAATTGGGGACATATCATTTTCGCCCTTGCTGGTTGGGCATTTGCTTGGCTTTGCTATGTGGAGAATGAGTATTGCACCGAAAGCGTAAGGGACTATTTCAAACGCAAACGTAACAGGAGTAACAGGAGGGCATGATATGGCTATTACAATGGAGTTGTACGAATTGAAGAACATCTGTAAGGAAATGGCTGCTTTGGGTGCTGCCACGGTAATACAGAGCAAAACACCAAGCAAAGACTTGGTTTCGCAACGTGAGGCATATCGCCTGTATCAAGAAATGCGAGTGAGGCGGTGGGTTGAGCAAGGTCTTATAACTCCACAACGTAATGGTGCTGCCCCCAACTCAAAGCGTTTCTATTCGATGGCAGAGTTGCAATCGCTCAATAATGCCGAAACACTAAAAACAATCATTAACAGATAAAAGAACTATGAAGAAGATTAGCGAATTTATTTCTGCTTATCTGAAAGGCAGAAAGGAACGCAAAGCCGAACAACAGAAAGCGGTGATGCAAAGCGAGTCCTTGAAAGTAGTGCAAGTGATGGAGTTCCAAAACCAACTCTACATTTGCTACAACAACATTCCGCTGATAGACATTCGGTATGTGGAGAATGTGCAATCGGTGCTGAATGACGCACGGACAATCAGAGAAAAGTATATCGAAAGTAACAACATCAAATTTGGCGTACAATGACAGAAATTTGGCGTACAATACAGGATTATGAAACTTTGTATGAGGTTAGCTCTTTGGGTAGGGTACGCTCAAAAGATGTTGTTATAACTTACACAAATCGGTGGGGAACATCAACATCATATACTCGTAAAGGTCGTGTTCTTTCTCCGCAAGTCGGAACACATGGATATTTAACCGTTGTTTTGTCGAAAGACAACAAACCTGTCACTTATTTAGTGCATAGGTTGGTGGCTAAAGCATTTCTCCCTAAAATACAAGGAAAGGAGTATGTAAACCACAAGAACGAAAACAAGCACGACAACTGCATTGGAAACCTTGAATGGGTTACTTTCGATGAAAATCTAAGATATGGGACAGGCATACAACGTGGGCATAGTAACAGAGATTATGCTTGGTTTCACGAACATAGCGGTGCAAAGAACCCCAACGCACACCCTGTTGCACAATTAACAAAATCGGGCGAACTTATAAAGAAATGGGACTGTGCAAGATTAGCCGCTAAAGAGTTAGGAATACACTACGGCTCTATTTGCTCGGTTGCAAGTGGCAAGGGCAAAAGTGCTGGTGGTTACAAATGGAAATATATAAATATCAACAAATGAAAACAATCAAATTAAAATTCTTGAAGTTATGCAATTTCAAAGGAGTGCGCTCATTTGAAGTGGCATTTAACAACCAAGTGTCGGTTATTGAGGGCGATAACGGCACAGGCAAGACAACGCTCTATGATGCGTATTTGTGGCTGTTGTTCGGCAAGGACAGCACAGGCAGAAGTGACGGTGCTAATGGTTTTAATGTAAAGACCACAGGCGAGGATGGAAAGCCAATCTACCGCTTGGAACATTCCGTTACTGCCGTGCTTGAAGTGGACGGAAAGGAAATCAAACTGCAACGCTCACTTGTGGAGAAGTGGCAGAAAGTGAACGGCACAACCGATGAAGTGATGAAAGACGAAACACAGTATTTCATCAATGATGTGCGCACAGGCACAAAGAAAGAGTATCAAGCCGAAATATCGGAGATTATACCCGAAGATGTGTTCCGCATGATAACCAACCCTTACTACTTTACATCATTGAGTGCGGAAACGCAAAAAGATATGTTGCTTGAAATGGTTGGCAACATTGATGATGAAGAAGTGGCGGCTACTGACCCCGATTTTCTTGCATTGCTTGACCAAATCAACGGCACAAGCCTCGTTAAGTGGGCAAGGGAGATTGCGGCTAAGAAAAAGGCTTGCAATGATGCGCTTGCCACCATTCCCGCAAGTATCGAAACGGCACAGAAACTTATGCCAGAGAGCGAGAATTGGGCGGTGCTTGAAAAGCAGTTGAAAGAAGTGCAAGACCGTGTTAAGGAAATTGACGCACAGATTGCCGACAAATCCGCTCTGAACGATGAGGCATATAAGCGCAAGATGGCACTTATGAAACAACAGGCAGACAAGCGTATGAAACTGCAAGACCGTGAGAATACAATCCGCATGGAAGCCAACGCAGCGCACAACAAGGCACTTTCTGAAATTCAGCAAATGGAAAACGAGTTGTCAATCAATCAGAACAACTTGAACAACTACCGTAACGACAAAATGAACGTGGACGGCAAAATTGATGAACTCAACGCCAAACTTGTAGAAATGCGTGAGCAGTTCAAGGCTGTTGCAAAAGAGCAGTTCCCAGAGCCGAGCGGTGATGTGCTTGTGTGTCCGACTTGTGGCGAGCCTTACAAGGGTGAGAACTTGGAAAATGCCATTGCAAAGTTGCGTGGAAACTTTGAGCAAAGCAAATCCAAGCGACAGAAAGACATTCAGACCAAGGGTAAGCAATACAAAGCCGAATACGACAAAGCCGTGGAACAGCAGACCAAACTAACAGGTCTTATTGCCAAACTTGAAGATGATGCACTTGAAATAAAGGGCAATATCACAATCAAGAAAAACAACATCCCTGTTGCTGGCAATGCTAACGAGGCTATTGCAAACGACAAGGAATGTATGGATTTGCGCAACGACATAGCGGAAATCGCCAATCAGTTGCAAGTTGAGGTGCCTCAAGCTGATGTGTCGGAACTGCAAAGCGAGAAAGCCGACAGCAACGCTGCCATTGCCGATATTAACAAGCGACTTGGCAAACGTGCGATGATAGAGCGAGTAAACAAGGAGATTGCCGACCTTGAAGAAAAGCGCATAGCCAACAACCAAGCCAAGGCAGACTTGGAGAAATGGGAAGATGTCTATTTGCGCTTTCAGAAAGCCAAGGATGAAGTTCTTATGCAACGCATCAACGGCTTGTTCAATGTCGTTTCGTTCTCATTCGTTAAGGAACAGAAGAACGGAGGCGAGAAAGTGACTTGCTATTGCATGGTGAACGGTGTGCCTTATGCTGATGTCAATGCCTGTGGCAAGGTAAACGCTGGCTTGGATATTATCAACGCTATATGTGCCACAAAAGGCATATCAGCACCCATATTCATAGACAATAGGGAGAGTTTCAACCAGATAATCCCTACAATCTCACAAATCGTGAACTTGAAAGTGAGCAACGACAAACAACTTACCATTAAAGCATAATTCGATATGGAAGAACAAAGACAAATGACAGCACAGCAACCGCAACAAAGCGGTGCTGTTGCACAAAAGCCACAAGCGAAGAACTTAGACACGCTGAAAAGAGTGCTTAACGCTGATTCCGTGATGGCGCAATTCAAGAACGCACTTAGCAAGAACGCATCTACATTCGTGGCTTCGCTCATTGACTTGTACAGTTCGGACAGCAAACTGCAATTGTGCGACCCTAACCAAGTGGTGAAAGAGGCTCTGAAAGCAGCGGTATTGCACTTGCCTATCAACAAGGCTTTGGGACAGGCTTTCATCATTCCTTTCTACAACACGGTAACGGATGCAAAGGGAAACAAGGTTAAGAAGTACGAGCCTGTATTTCAGATAGGCTACAAAGGCTTGTATCAACTTGCAATGCGCACAGGCAAGTATGCTATCATTAACGCTGATGTGGTGTACGAGGGCGAGTTACAGCGAGTGTCAAAGCTGACAGGCGAAATTGATGTTGAGGGACGCAAGGTTTCAGAAAAGGTTGTTGGCTATTTTGCCTACATTCAGTTGGTGGACGGATACCACAAGGCAATCTATATGTCGGTTGAGGATATGGCGGCACACGCCAAGCGTTACTCCAAGGCTATTGCTTTCAACAGAAGTGTTACGATAGAAACATTGCTCAATCTCGCCAAGCTGCCTGTCAATGCCGACAGTACACAAGTAGGCTGGCAAGGTAACTTTCACGCAATGGCTATCAAGACCGTGTTGCGCAATCTATTGGGCAAGTATGGCTATCTGACGGTATCATTGCAAGAGGGCATAGCCACGGATGCACAGAGCGACACAGACGAAAAGCAAGTTATTGTAGCCGATGCACAGGCAATAGAGGTAGTAGATGATGCAAACGTGGAGTATGAAGAAGTTGGCAATGCTCCACAAATCGAAGATAACACAGAGGAAAAAGAGCCAGACCCCGGCTTTTGATTAACCAAGTGAAGTATGGAGTTGAAAGTGTTAGGTTCAAGCAGCAACGGCAATTGCTACATTCTTGACAACGGCAAGGAGGCTTTGATAATAGAGGCTGGTGTCCGTTTTCAAGAAGTGAAAAAGGCTTTGGGGTACAATCTCCGAAAAGTCGTAGGCTGTCTTATAACCCACAGGCACAACGACCACGCCAAGTATATAAAGGCAATGGTGGATAATGGCTTTCACACGTTGGCTTTGGCTGATGTTTGGGAAAACAAAGGCGTATGGGGTTCACGCTCTGTTGCCATTGTTCCCAAACACGGCTACAAACTTGGTAGGTTCAAGGTGTTGCCGTTCAACGCTTGCCACGATGTGCCTTGTGTCGGCTACCTCATAGAACACCCCGAATGTGGGCGAATAATGTTTCTCACTGACAGTTGCGAATGTCTTAGCCTGTTTCCAAGGCTTAACCACATTCTGATTGAGTGCAACTATTCAATGGCAAAGCTCATTGAGGCTGTCAATGCTGGAGTAACGCCCAAAAGCCAAATAGACCGCTTGCCAAACTCGCACATGGAACTGCAAACGTGCAAGTCGGTATTCTCTGAATTAGACCTTGCCAATGTGTACAACATAGTGCTTTTGCACTTGTCAGACCACAACAGCGACAGGTTAAGATTTGTATCTGAAATCGAAAGGCAGACAGGCAAAGCCGTGTATGCTGCCGCTCCAAATATGGATATTGACATTACAAAGTTCTGATATGGCAAAGGTCTTGGTTGAAAAACGAAAAGGATTGTTCACGTTACAACCGCTCTATGAATGGTTTAAGCAAGTCTGTGACGGAATGTATAGGATAGAGGTTAAGCGTATGCGCAAGCCACGCTCAAACGACCAAAACGGATGGCTGTGGGGTTGCATATACCCCATGCTGCTTGATGCGCTCTTGGAGGCTGGCTGGGAGTTTGTGAGTGTTGGGCAAGTACACGAATACTTCAAAAATATGCTTGCCAAGGATAGTGTGGTAAACAGGCACACGGGCGAGATTGTGGAGTTTCCGACATCAACTGCAACAATGGACACGCTTACTTTCTCTACCTATTGCGAAAAACTTAGGGAGTATGGGCGTGAATACCTTGGAATTGAAATACCCGACCCCGATAAATATTGGAGAACAAGCGATGATACAAGTACCTAACAACGTGGTTACTGACTTGGTAAGGCACATTCCAATGATTTTAGAGTTGTTGCCCAAGGACACAAATACAAGGGTGTACAACGCAATGAGAATAACAAAAAAGAACATTCAGAAACTTAAAAGATTAAGCGATGAACAACGAAAACAAAAAGATTGAGGTGAGCGAAAGCAACCTTAAAGCTGCCTTTGAAGTGGCAGACGAAAGCACAAAGAAAGTGCTTGTGGCTCTGTTTGGCAATATAGAGCCGACAGACGATAACAAGCCAAGCCTTAAAGATTACAAGTCTATCCGCTCTTATGAAGATGCTTGCAAGGCTTTGGGCGAAAGCGTAGATGAAGAAACGCTTAAAAAGGCTGGTGTGCCAAAGCACATTATCGCCCAAATGAAATTGGAGCTGGTTTGCAAGGCTCTTTGGGGTGGTGAGGTTAAGGTATATCCCGACCCCGATGGAAATCGCATATACTGGTATCCTTGGTTTGACCTATACAACCAAAGTGAGATTGACCGTATGAGCGATGAAGAAAGGGGTTGCCTCCTGTCTGCTTATGCGACTTTTGGTGCGACTGCGGGTTTCGGTTGTCTGTATGCGGATGGTCGTTCCTCGTACTCGTCTGCGTACGGTGGCTTCCGCTTGTGCCTTGACACAGAAGAAAAGGCTAAATACTTTGGCAAACAGTTCTTGGAGCTGTGGGCGGAGGCAATAGCTTTCAATTTCTCTGTGGGTGAACGCTTGAAGTAAGTTTAACCAAAACAAGATAAGTTATGCAAGATTTAATGTTTGCTGATGAACCCGTAGAGAAAAGGGAATAGCTATTGCGTGACAACTGCGACCAAATTGTTGAGCGTAGTTACACACGCAAGTTTGAACAGCACGAAGTGAACGCAAGGCGTGAGGAACTGGAAAACGTGTCTATCCAAGTGGCAGAGCTTGAAGATAAACTCGCTGAAATCAGAGCCGACTACAAGGGACGCATTAAGCCGTTGCTTGAAAGACGAGGCTTAATCCTTGATGAACTGAAAGCTCGTGGCGAGTATGTAAAGGGCGATTGTTTCAAGTTCGTAGATGTGGACGAGGGGAAGACTGCATTTTACTCGCCAGAGGGTTACAAGTTGGAGGAAAGACCGATTACACCCGAAGAAAGACAGCGTACCGTTATGCAATGTAAGTACTAATTGAAAAAGTAGCCACTTTATAATTGAAAAGTGTGCCATTAAAAAGTCCCCAAAGTTAGGTATAAGTTTCTAAAATCAAACATTTTTCATAAATCTTTTAGTCTCCTTTAACCTAAAAGACTCTCC
>JBNMLZ010000010.1:0-42693 GCA_050875085.1 Prevotella sp.
GGTGCAACCGATAGTCTCAACGAGAGCCTCCTGGATAACGCCGTCCTTTACGTTCAGAGACAGCTTGCAGGCACCCTGCTGAGGAGCACACCAACCCACACCGTGAGTATAACCAGAAATATCCTTAATCTCCTTGGCATAGATCCATTTTCCCTCTTCAGGAATTGGAGCCGGTCCGTGGTTAGGACCCTTTGCGACAACGCACATGTTGTCTACTTCTTTTGAATAAATCATAATCGGTATAATAAATAAATTATTAAATGTAATGTCTTCGCTATATATTAAATAAGGTATGCAACCTTACTCATTTACGATTACAAAATTACAAAAAAAGAATTATACTATACCTATTTCGTGGTATTTTTTTACCCACATTTTAGTATTTTTCATATAACTGTTTACTATTTTTCATATTACCGTAGCCGAGAACATCCATTTCACAAGTCGCGTCTCTGTCTGCGTGAATTGTCCTACGGGCAGTTTCAGTACCAGTTTGTTCCATCCCTTGCGCAGTTTAATTGCAATGGGTGGCCTTGAGACGCAGTTTTCGTTGCGGAGTGGCAGTTCATTGGTGCGCTTGGTATTGGTGTTGAGCCACACTGGGGGCTGTATCTCCGTGCCGTTGAGCCACGCCCGGCTTCCCTTGTAGTCCCATGTGCCCTGGCGTGGTGGCAGGTCGCTTTCGGAGCGGCTGTAGTTTTGGAATTCGAGATAGAGTTGTGCCGTGCGCGGCTTGCTGGAATATATCCAGCGCGTGGCGTATGCCGTGTGGTTTGGCTTGGGGTCGGCAAAGAAGCCTGGCACAAGTGTGCCCCACACATGGCGCAGGTATATGCCGTTGCCTGTTATGGTGCGCGAGCCGTACAAGGTGTCGTTGTACATGTAGGTAGTGTCGTCGGCCTGTGGTCCGCCCGCAGGAGCGAGATATGCCTCGGGAGGGAACATGCGGTTCAGGTCGCCGTCATTGGGAAACGCGTCGGTAATGCGCCAGTGGGCATCCGACTGTCTGTGATAGGCAAACGGCTCACCCTTCAGCGTATGCCCGGCGTGCCACAGCAGACGGTTCTCAAACTCGGCAAACTCCGCCTTCTGCTTCGGCTCGTCATCCCAAAGCAGCGTGCCCTTGCCGTTGAAATAGCAGTTGCCGCCGCCACGCCATGCGCGCTCGGCGAGTGTCAGCATGTAGGGATAGAAATTGTTCTCGTTGAGCAGCTGTCGGGTGTTGTCGATGTAGCGGTCGTTCCAGAATGCCACGATGCAGCCGGCGATGTCGTCACTGCCCTTCGGCTGGTCGTAGATGCGCGAGTTGAATAGTGCCACGAGGTCGGCATAGTTGTCGAAGTGGTTGGCGTAGTGGAAGCGGCAGTCGACGGCTGGTATGCCCGGCTGCGCCTTGCCCCTATAGCTCCACAGTTGCGTCATGTCTATCTCGCCCTGCCTGTAGTGCCAGCCAGGGTTCCACGACACGGCTTTCTTGCCCTTGGCGCGCACCCACGCCACCATCTCGGGCACAAACGTGGAGTCGGTGAACTGCACCTCGTCCGTGCCGACATGCAGATAAGGCACGTCCATGGCGTCGCACACCTCGCCTATTATGTCCTTCATCACGCGCTTGCCCTCGGCTGTCTGCATACCGAACCCGAACGTGCGCTCAAAGGCGGCGCTATGACCAGGCATGTCAATCTCGGGTATGAGCGTCATGCCGTGGTTGCGGCAGAACTCGGCAAGGTCGCGGGCCTCAGCCAAGGTGTAGAACTTTCCATGGTCACGCTCCATGTTCTCGGGAGCGTTGAGCTGCGGGTAGAGCCGGCTCTCGATGCGCCACGCCTGGTTCTCGGTGAGATGCCAGTGGAAGGTGTTTATCTTGAAGCGGCTCAGCAGTTCTATTTCCTTCTTCAGCTCGTCCAACGGGATATAGCTGCGTCCCGTGTCGTGCATGAAGCCGCGTATGCGGAACGCCGGCCAGTCGGTTATCTCGCACTCCGGCAGGCACTCCTTGCCATGCTCCACGGTTGTGAGCTGGCTCAGGGTCTGGCGCGCCCAGTAGAGTCCGCGGTCGGTAGTGGCCTCTATCGCTATGCCGTCGTCATCAATCAGTATATGGTAAGCCTCATCCTGAAACTCTGCTCCATCGACATGAGGCACTATGGTTTCCGTAGCCACTTGGTCGGCGCTCACCGTCTTGCCCGTAAAGCTTGCCTTCTGTGGCATGGGGAGCAGTGGGGGCACTGTTGCGTTTGCCAATGTACACAGCAACAGGAGTAGGATGCACTCTATAAGTCGTTTCATACCAGTCTCACCTTGACAATGAGTTTGCGCAGGTTTCCCTCGCCTATGATGGGCGCATGGGCATCCTCAGGCCAGGCGATGAGGAAATCGCCCGGACGCAGTGTAACGTAAGTGGAAGCCGGCTCGGAGAAGAACTGGCAGTCCTTGCCGTCGTCATAAGGCTTCGATTCGTTGTGGCAGTCGTCGATGCTTTTCCAGCCTATCGTCTCCTCACCGTCGAGCGGAATGTGGATGTCGATATACTTGCGGTGGGCCTCAAGCACCTGCCTGTCGGCTGGCATCAGTGCCGGACTGTCGCTGTTGATGAACAGGCGGTCGCCGTCAAGTTCGATGCGGCCACAGGGAGCATTGAGCATGTCGTGCGACTTCACATATTCGAACGCCTTCTTGAACAAGGGGTGAAGCGACTCTATGCGGTCGCTGTGCTGAAGATTGGAGATAATCATTTTTTTAGTATTAAAGAAGTTAGAGAAGTTAGAGAAGTTAGAGCCATTAGCTTATTTGAGCACGGCTTTCAGCGCTTTCTGGGCGAACTCTACGGCATCGCCCTGTGCCTTGTCTGGATATTCATTGTGTTGCAATGTCCATTTCTCGTCCATGGTGTAGAAGTCGAACTGCGGCATCGGCTTGCCGTCGAATGTCGAGGCAAGTGCGTCGAGGTAGGCCTTCCAGCGCGGATAGTAGAAGTCGCGCAGCACGCCGTTCCACTCCTTGTGGGCATACTCGCGCAGCTTGCCCTTCTCGGATGCCTCGCGGTTGCCCCACGTGGTTATCTGCACACGGGCGTTCCATTCGTAGTGGTCGCTCTCGGCAGCAGTCTGCCCGAGCTTGCGCGCTGCTCTTATCCAGCGCCCCACCATAAAGTCGGGCATCGACGACAGCAGGCGGTCCTGCTGGAGGATGATGTCGAGAAAGCGGCTTGCCGCATGGTTGAACATCACGCGGTCCTTGGCGCGATAGGCGGCCACCACCTCGGCATACACATAGCGTGCCTGTTCGGCAATGGCCTGTCGGGTGACGTCGACAAGGTCGTAGCGGAAGTTGTCGTTGGCATCAACCTCACGCGAGGCTTCCACCATCAGCCGCGCGGCACTTATCACGTCGTCTGGATTGTAGAAATTCTCCATCTCCGACCACGATGACACCTGATAGGCATCCAGCGACGGACGCGCGCATAGCACCGACTCATGGCATCCCTGTTCCAGCACGCCAGCCCCGGCACCATACACCGAGCGCGCCAGCAGCCGCCACGCCTCGCTCACCTTGGCGTTTGGCTTCATGCCATAGCGTGCCGTTATGTAGCCGTCAAGCCAGCCCTGCCCGTCGAACTGCGCGGCGCGCCACGGCAGTTCCGACACAAGTTCATACATCACGGGGTTGTTCTCTATGCCCTCCATCGTCAGCCCCACGCCTCGCAGCGTGGCGCTGAACTTGCTTTGGCGTGCCTTGTAGTATTCGTCGACTACATGTTGCAGCTTGCCGAACATGCCCACGTTGCCGCCATAGTTGAGGAGCATACAGTAGGCCCAGTCGTGTCCGCTGTATCCGTTTGGCCGATACCATGTCGACTCAGGGTCGCCCCACTGCGGGCGCGTCTCCGAGTAGAGGTCGAGCACGAGCATGTCGCCCTTCTTCAGACCACGTATCATGTCGTCATACGGACACGCCTGCCATCCCTGCGCCACCCACACTGCACGCCGGTTGACGCGCTTCATCTCGCGCATTATCGCCTCGCCAGCCGCCTTGAGGTCAACGCCACTTGTGTTGCCGCCCTCATGGAAGGGGTCCATGCTGTAGAAGTCGGCGGTGCCGTAGAGCCGTTGCTGTTCTTTATAATATAATGTGGCTATTTCGGAGAAGCGCGGGTCGGTGGGCAACAGGAATGCCGGACGCTTGTAGCCGTTCCACATACCTGGGTCAGCCACGTTCAGATGCAGCCGCTCACGCGCGTCGTGCGGCACCATGCCCGAGTAGCCTGGCAGACAGGCGTGTATGCCAAGCTCGCGCATACGCTTCAGAATCTGCTTTTGGAGCGTTTCGCGCTGACGGTACCAGTTGTCGGAGTTGGGTCCGCCCCACCCCTCCATGTTGTTCATCAGCCACCACGCCTGGAATGCCGGACCGGCGATGAAGGCGTTGGCCTCAGCCTTTGAGTAGCCAAGTCGCGTCAGCACGTTGCGCCACACCACGTCGGTGCCCACAATGTCGAGGCACAGGTTTATGCCGTGGAGCGCCATCCAGTCAATTTCCTGTTGCCAGCGTGCCCAGTCCCAGAACGCCATTGAATAGGAATGGGTGCAGTAGTTGAGGTAGTAGCGGTATTTTGTGTCGGTGGTGTGGCGCTCGCGCCGCGCGACAAGGGGAAGCGCTGACGGCAACTTGGCGTGCATGGAGTTCCACGCAAGCTGCACTCCGGCTGTGTACTTCAGGTACCAGTTGATGCCCGAGGCTATGCTCACGTAGTTGTTGCCACGCACGATGGGGCGCCCGTCGCGGTTGTCAAGCTCGAAGAAGTCGCTGTCCGACTTCACAATCTCGGTCTGCAACTTGCGCGACGCACCCTTGTCGATGCGCTCAAGGAGTTGCTCTATCGGTGTGGCTGCCCACATGGGCGACGCAGCGGTCAGCGCAAGCAGCGCTACAGCTATCGTATTCATGCGTGTAGCCATAAGCCATTTCATGTATCTCATTGCTTTCAATGTTGTCTTTATTCAACAAATCCTCTAAAACTTGTATTCGTCATGCCCGAACGCCCATCCCATGTATCCGGCATCGAGACGTTTGCCTGTGCCACGGAACACAACATTCTGTGCATGGCGCAGATTGCAGTGCAGGTTGGTGATTTGCTTTTCCGTAGGCTCAACAACCCACTTGTCGCCCTGCCGCTTCACACGGCAGTTGTAGCCATACAGCCTTCCATCCTCACGTTCCACTACAAAAGCGTTGGTGAGCATTGACTCGCCAATAAACTTGAACAGCTCGTGCACGTCGTTGTCCTGCGTGTTAACCGTCTGCCAGTCGCTTATCATCGGCACATACTGCTCGCCAATCGTAAACTGGCGCGTCTTGTAGAGCATCGGATGCGGATTGCCGAAACTCAGCGAGTCGGCTGTGACATGCGTGTCGGGGCTACACGCCTGCGTCACCTTCAGGTATGGGTCAACAACGAAAGCCCATCTCAGGTCGCCCGTCTTGTAGTCGGCCATGCAACTGAAGGCGCTTGCCGCGTTGTAGCTCTCGCGCAGCCAACGCTCGTTGCCCGTGAGCAGATAGGCATAATAGGTGGCGTAAGCGCGCCATCCGCTCCATCCATGTGGCGAGTTGAACATGTTGGGAAGCATCTGCACGTCATACTGCGCCTCCCAATACCTCATCGTTCCGCCACGGCGCAACGCGTCGGGCACACGCAGCTGGGCAAGGCAGTCATGGCTGCCCAGAATCTTCAGCATGGCATCGGCATAACGCTTGCGCGCCGCCGCGTCGCTCTGCATCAACGCGAGCATACCTATCTGCAGCGCCGAGCACGACACCATGCCGTCCTCAAACGTCATCTCGCCCTCGGTCTCGAAGTTGCCGTTGGCAGCCACAAGCTGGTCAATGGCACGCTTGGCTGAACCATAGTGCCCGGCAGCCTTCTTCGCCCAGAACGGGTCGGCAGCGCCGAGCCGCCTCTCAACAAGCGCCAGCTCAAGAATGCTTTTTGCCACGTATATCACGCTCGTGTACACGGTATTGCCATTGACATAGGCACCGTCGGCACGCTGGTTGTTGGCAATGAGCCAGTCGGCAAGCTGCGAGGCATGGCGCAAGTCGCTGATGTCGCCATAAGCCTCATATTTGTCGACAAGCATACCTATCGTTCCCGACGTGTTCTGTATGCGGCTCTTATAATATTTCGGCTCCACCGCCACAGTGTCGTGAAGCAGGGTGTAGAGATAGTCAAAGCGGCTGCGCAACTTTTTGTCAAGTGCGGCATTGTGGAAATAACGGGCTGCTATGAACGACGAGTGGAAGCCATACCAACTCTCGATATGCGACGTGGCTTTCTGGTGATACTTCCATGCGCCCTCGCGCGCCCGTTCCAAGGCCCACTGCCATGTTTTGTGGCGCACAAGTCTGCCGGTCGCCACACGGCCGCCGTAGTCAACGGTCACGTCGTAGACTCCCTCCTTTGGCAACACGCATGAATACACATTGCGCTTGCCAGCCGACTTGCGGCTGAGCTGCACACGCCTGCCGTCGTCGCCAACCACCGTCACGTCAGGCGAAGAGCCATACACAGCAAACTCCACACTTCCGTCGGCTGCACATGCCGTGTTGGGCATCTCGATCATTGGCAGTCCGGTGGCGCCGTTGACAGAACGCTCAAACGCATCGAGCGACTTGACATTGACGAAGGCTATCGTCCATGTCCTCGACTCGCCATCCTTCAGTTGCCAGAGGTTCTGCGGATTGTGCGACGGCAGGGGCAAGGCATTCATAAGGTCGATGTTGAGCGACTCTATGCGGTGACCCATAAACCAGAATGGTGGCGGGTCCTGATAGCCAAGGTTATAGTCGACACTCCACGACGCCACGCCGTCTGGCGACACGATGCCAAGCACATTGCCGCCTGGTGTCTGCATGTAACCATAGAAGTGGGTGCGCTCGTTGCGCATGAGCGTTGGAAACATCTTGTGGTTCCATTCAGGATATTTGTCCATATAAGTGTCGACACCGAGTTTCAGTCCCGCCTTCACGGGCTGGAATGGCGTGTGGCTGTGGTTGCGCATGGTTATGCGCAAGGCAGGCAGGTCACGCCACTTGGTGTATTGCAGCTCGCACTCCACACCGTCGATGTCGGCGATATACGTCAGCCGCCCGTCGGGATGCCAGTCAGCCACAACATCATCGCTGCCCTTGTTTACATAAAACGCCGGTCCGGGCTTGCCCTTGCCAATAAAGAAAGGTATAGTGTCGTTGCCCGACTTCTCCTTGTATACTATGCGCTCTATGTTGCCTTTGTTGCTTATCTGGCAGTCCCAGTTGGCTTGTTGCCAATGGATGGTCTGCGCATTCGCAAAGGGCGACATGCAGAGCATGAAAGACAAAATTGCCGTTAGTTTTGTTTTAGGTTTCATTTTCTTATAGTTTGTCGTAATGGAAATTGTTTTGCAAATTTACTTGATTAAAAAGACAATGACAAGTAAATGAGGCAGTTTATCAGATTTTTTTTGTAAGTTTGCAGTATTAATGTAAACGCTCACCAATATGGCACTGAAACTTTATCCTATAGGCATACAGACCTTTTCCGAGATACGTAAAAATGACAACCTGTATATAGACAAGACGGAGTATGTGTACCACATGGCGCATACTAATGGCAAGTATTTCTTTCTGAGCCGCCCCAGACGGTTCGGAAAGTCATTGCTTGTATCAACGCTCCAAAGCTATTTTGAGGGTAAGAAGGAATTGTTCGACGGACTTGCCATATCGCAACTTGAGAAGGAATGGGAGGCATACCCGGTACTCCACTTCGACATGAGCGGAGGCAAGCACATGGACAAGGAACAGTTGGAGGAATATATTGGTTATCGGCTCCGTAATGAAGAAATCAATTGGGGAATATCCAATCCTGCCTCAGGCACAAACAACCGCTTGATTGAATTGATAAAAACAGCCTATCAGCAAACCGGCAAGCAGGTCGTCATTCTCATCGACGAGTATGACGCTCCGTTGCTCGACGTTGTGCATGAGGAAGACAACCTGCCTGTGCTGCGCAACGTGATGCGCAACTTCTACAGTCCGCTGAAACTCTGCGAGCCCTACCTGCGCTTCGTGTTCCTGACGGGCATAACGAAGTTCTCGCAGTTGAGCATCTTCAGCGAGCTCAACAACATCCGCAACATCAGCATGGACGAGGAGTATGCCGGAATATGCGGCATAACGAAGGATGAGCTTGTCACTCAGATGAGCGACGACATCGATGCCCTGTCCAATAAACTATCGCTCACACGTGAGCAGACAATAGAAAAACTCAGCGAGAGATACGACGGCTACCACTTCACGTGGCCCAGTCCCGACGTGTTCAACCCGTTCAGCCTGCTCAACTGCTTTGCCGACGGTAAGCTCAACGACTACTGGTTTGGCTCCGGCACACCTACATATCTTATAGAGATGATGCGCAAGTTTGACATGCTCCCAGCCGACATCGGCGAGGAGACCGACGTTGACCGCGCCGACTTCGACGCCGCCACCGAGACCATGACCACCATCATGCCGCTGCTCTACCAAAGCGGCTACATGACAATCAAGGGCTACGACCCCGACACCGAACTTTACACCCTCGGCATACCCAACAAGGAAATACGCGTCGGACTATACCGCAGCCTTATACCCCACTATCTCGGCCGTTTCTCCCAAAAGGGCAACACAACAATAGCCAAAATGTCTGCCCTGATAAACCGCGACGACATGGACGGGGCACTGACTCTCCTGAAGACGTTCCTCGCCACCGTGCCCTACTGCAACAACACCGACTACGAGGGGCATTACCAGCAGCTGATGTACGTCGTCTTCTCCATACTCACCAACTACCGTATGCAGGTGGAGCAGCACACCCACACCAGGCGCATCGACATAACCATCCGCACAAAGAGCCGCATTTACGTCATGGAGCTGAAGCTGAACGGCTCTGCCGAAGAAGCCATCAAACAAATAAAGACTGGCAGCTACGCCAACCGCTTCGCACTCGACACACTGCCCGTGACACTGGTTGGAATAAACTTCAACGTGGAGAACAAGAAAACAGATATTGACTGGATTATTGAATAATTTTTTTTACTTGAACGATAACCACTATTTCGTAAGAGAATTACCATTGCCTTGTAACGGCATTACCATTACTTTGTAACAGCGTTACAATTGTCCGGTAATGCCGTTACAAGGCATTGGTAATTACACGATATAAAATTTCAGGCAAAACAAACAACATTTCAGGCAAACAAACAATGCTTATTCATATATTATGGCACTCTCAAACATAGAACGTCACTACAACAAGCACCCCGAAGACCTGCGCCTTCAGCGCCGCCACGGCATTGTGGAGTTTTCCACCACCATGCACCATCTCCACCGCTTCCTGCAACCCGGCAACCGCCTGCTCGACATCGGCGCGGGGACAGGACGCTACACCTCGGCACTGATGGCCGAAGGCTACCAGGTGAAGGCTGTTGAACTGGTGAAGCGCAACATCGACGTGTTTCTCAAGCGCGAGCCAACAGCCGACGTCATTCAAGGCGATGCAAGAAACATGCCGCAAATAGCCGACGACTCGGCTGACATCACGCTACTGCTCGGCCCGCTCTACCACCTCATCGGAGACGACGAGAAACTGAAGGCGCTCAACGAGGCTAAGCGCGTGACAAAACCCGGCGGACTAATCTTCGTGGCCTACCTCATGAACGAGTACAGCATCCTATCCTACTGCTTCGACGAGGAGCGCATCGGCGGACTGCTGGAGCGCGGGGCTGTAGACCACGACTTCCACATCCAGGCGAGTGCCGACGAGCTTTACGACTACGTGCGCACCGACGACATCAACCGCCTTGACGAGAAGGCAGGACTCGAACGCGTCACCATCTTCTCGCCCGACGGTGCCGCCGACTACATGCGCACGCGGCTCAACCGCATGAGCGACGAGACATTCGCCCACTTCATCGAATATCAGAAGTGCGTCTCCGAACGGCAGGACCTTATCGGAGCCGGCAGTCATGTGGTGGATGTGGTGAGGGTGCCGTAGCCCCTCACCCTCTTTGCTATTTTCTTATTTAGTGATGCAAAGGTAACATATTTTCGGAACATATTTTATATTACAATAATCAATTGTTGCTCATGAAAAATGATTAACTTTGCACCCAAACAAGAAAGTTTAGTGTTAAAATGAACATACACAGATTGTTACTCGTGACAGTTGCAATGCTGCTGGGCATGGCAATTCATGCAACCGACATCAACCGTGGCAGGATATACAACCAACTACGCACGCTCTCCGACCGGCAACTTATCGACCGAGGCTACTCACTGCTGCACAACCCCGGAACGGCGGACTCCTGTCCGACGCGCTCCCGCAGCGAGAATATCGAAAGTGCGCTGACATGCTACACTATCGTCGTGAACCGGTTCTACGACGGCGAGCAGACCGACAAGTCGACCGACAACACCATCATAGCCATGGAGAACATCGGCAACATCTACATGACGCGGTTTCTCGACTACCGCAAGGCATACGAGTATCTGATACAGGCCCAGCGTCTCGCCGAAAGCAACGGCAACAGCCGACACCTTGCCTATATATACCTCAGCCTGTGCAACGTGTGGAAGATGTCGATGCTCACATCGGGCAAACAGCGCGACAAGTATGTGGCAACACTGCGCAAGGCTTTCCACAACGCATGGCTGTCGGGCGATGCCGACATTGCGGCATCGGCTCTTGTGGCACTGTGCGACGAGGCTTTGTATGCCCAAAGGAATATTGACGTGGCCAACGAGGTGAGGCAATACTGCAACATGCGAAAGCCAAAGGGGGCACAGCTCGTGGCATACACCCGTAAATTTGCCGAGGCAACAATCCTGGCACAAAAGCGCCAATACGCCGACGCGGCACGGGCTTTCGAACTCTCCGCCAATGTTGTGGACACTGACATTGCGCCCGAACGCTACTACTACATCTCACACAGCAACCAGGCATACATGCTGTTCATGGCAGGACAACGAGGCGAAGCCACCGACAGGCTGAAGAAGCTGCTCGACAAGGCCACAAAGGAGCACACACGCGACTACGTGATGAGCATAGCCAACCTTCTGCACAACATGTACGCGCAAACGGGGCAGCAAGCGCTTGCCGACAAGTACCGACTCATGTATCTCACACAAAAAGACTCACTGACCTACACTGGCAACCTGTCGGAAATAAGCGACGTGGAGACATCTGCCAAACTCAACGAAACCAACCACGAGATGGCGCGACTCGCCCACCGCCATCATACGCAGTCCATCGTGTTCACCTTCATTGCCATCATAGCCGCCATTCTGCTCGTGGCAGTGGGCTTTGTGCTGTATGCCTACCGGAAACTGCGGTTCAGCTACCGTATGCTCTACCAGAAAAACGAGGCACTGCTGCACAAGGACGACAACGAAGTGAAATACAAGAACAGCCGGCTTGACACCGACGGAAAACACATCCTGCTGCAAAAGATAAAGGATGTGCTTGAGAAAAATGCCGAAATCTACGACAACGGATTCTGCCTTAACCGCATGGCAGAACTTGTGGAGGCAAGCTACAAGGACGTGTCGCAGGTGGTGAACGAAGAATATGGCGGAAACTTCAACTCCATGCTCAACGAATACCGCATACGCGAGGCTTGCCGACGACTCAGCGACACTGACAACTACGGTCAACTCACCATCGAAGCTATAGCACGAAGCGTGGGCTTCAAGTCGCGCACTGGGTTCACGACACTGTTCAAGAAATTCACTGGAATGACTCCATCGGTGTACCAAAAGATAGCCTCGTCGCATTGATTTGTGCAAAATCATGATTATATACATACATATTTTATAAAAACATCTGTTTCTGATATACAATTTGTAATTTTGCCTCCGAGTTATAAATCAAATTAAACACAAATTGTATATGAAGAATCATCTACCAATCATCAGCAAAAGCGCCTTGTTGATTGCCTTTGCCGCCATTGGCACAAGCACCAGCGCACAGGCTCTGTTCAAGCCAACGCCACAGAAGACGGCAGCCACAAAACTGATGCTGCGCCAAGCATCAAGCAACGCCACCAAACCTGCCCCACTGCATGTTGACAAGAAGAAGGCAAGCAGCGAGTCGGCAATCGTACTCGTGAACGAGGACTTTAGCAAGATGTCAGCCGGAACATCCGACAAGCCTGACACATCCACACCTCTCGCCAACGAGGATTCAAGCATATATATCGACCCGTCACTCACGTCAGACGGCTCATGGGCCGGCACTGGAGTCTACTCCGCCGGTGGCAGCTGCGCCCTGATTTCGCCCGACGGCGAGACCGTGGCAGAACTGCTCACCCCACTGGGCGACTACTCCGGCGAGATAACCGTGACGTGCCGCATTAAAGCCATACCAGTTGAGCGCGACGGCGAGACCGTGAACAAAGGCTCAACGCTCGACATCGTGCCCTACATCGGAGGATACATGAACGGCTCAAACGCCAAGACCGACGCCGGCGACGGCTATTCCATCAGAGTATACCCCAAGCAAGGATGGAACGAAGTGAAGTTCACTTTCTCCAACTATAGCGCAAACAACAACGGATTCATTGCCTTCGCAACACAGAACGGCCTGGTAATCGACGACATAAAAATCACGTCAAAGGCCACATTCATCGCCCAGCCTGCCATTCTGCCCGCCACATCGTTCAAGAGCGACGGATTCACCATCAACTGGGAACCTGTGCTCAAGGCTTACGACTATTGCATCGATCTTTATAAAAAGGTTTACACCACCGACGGCGATGCCAGAATAAAGGAGGACTTCAACAACAACAGCCTCAAAAACGACTGGACTATAAGCCACTATTCGTTCTCTCCCGACGGAGGCGCCAACGGAACCCCCGCACTGCTGCTCAACTCTGGCGACAGCATAGCAACACCTTACAACTACTCTAAATACAAATTCGCCACATTCTTCATGAAGGTGACCGGACCTGCCGACCTCGACAAATACAGCTATGGCGACGTGTACATCGACGTGCTCAATGAGGACGGATGGCAGCAGGTGGGAACATTCATGGCAGGAGGATTCACCGACGGACGCACGGTGGACATCGACCAGTCGCTGCAGTATGCCTTTGCAGGCAACTACTACGGATTCCGCTTGCGCCCGGAACTGAGCGAGGGATGCCAGCTCATACTCGACGATTTCGACATGATGACCGGACGTGCCGGCTATCTTGAGCCAGTGTTCGGCGACAACTCCATGCAGTACGGCGGCGACGACACCTACTACGACGACTCACAAGACTGCTCCTACACGTTCAGCGGACTCGACCCCAACACAGAGTATTACTATCGTGTGCGATCGCACTATATCCGCCAGTTCTCGAAGTCGAACACCTATCACGCCCTTGGCGTGAGCTCTCCGGAAAGCCTTGAAGCCACCGATGTGAAACCCGACGGCTACACAGCCCAATGGCAGGCCGCGCCTAAGGCAACAAGCTACACCGTGAGCGACTACACCGTGTATACGGCTGCACAGGACGAGCACGACCACACATTACTAGAAGAGACTTTCGACAAGGTTGACGACGATATTACAGAAGGAGCCACCGACCTCGATGACATGGTCACCCTCAGCAACTATACCGACACAAACCTGGATGAGTATGCCGACAACAACGGCTGGACAGGCACGAACAATGGCATGATAAACGGTATGCTCGGCTGCGACTACAATTACTATTACGGCTATTTACAGACACCGGAACTCAACACAGCCAACAACGATGAGTTCACGGTGAACGTGAAGGCTTACGGATACTTCGGCGACGACTTGCTGATATATACAGCCGATGACACATACACCATACCGTTCGATGACCAGGGCGACGGCTACTACGGCTATCTCGACAAGAGCATCACACTCAAGTCGGACGGCAAGAACCAAAAACTCGTGCTGCTCACCAACGCTGGCGCACCTTTTGCCATCGACTACTTCAAGGTGTCGCAGGACATAAAGGCAGGCACACGGGTGCTGAAATTCAACACAAGCGCTGATGTAGATGCCGACAGCAACAGCTGGCAGTTCAAGGAACTCAACGGCAACAGCCATGCCTTCTGTGTGACGTCGCACTATCTGTATGATGGTACAACGGTAAGTTCCGACCCATCGGATTATGCATACGTCAACCTCGACGGAACAAGCGGCATCACATCGCACGCCAACTCTGCCGCACACGAGACAGCACGCTACTCAATTGACGGCAGAAAACTCTGCACACCGGTACGCGGCATTAACATTGTGAAAATGAGCGACGGAAAAGTAAAGAAAGTTGTAGTGAAGTAATAAAATATATTTTAACTGGTAATGCCGGGCGAGAAATTGCCCGGCATTTTGTTGTTAATATCTCCCGTGGTCATAAAATATTTCACTAATTTTGCATCAGAATAATACTTGAGACCAATAAATAAAAACAAACCACAATGAAACTATCCACAACACTCATGGCACTGCTCTTCAGCGCAACTGCCATGGCAACAACTCCACACAAATACCGCCTCGTATGGCAGGACAACTTCAAGGGCAAGACATTCGACAGCCGCTCATGGACCAAGATTCCACGCGGAACCGCCGACTGGAACCGCCACATGTCTACAGCCGACTCGCTGTATGCCGTCAAGGACGGCAAGCTCATACTGCGCGGTGCCAACAACATGACCGAGAAGCAGGACACGGCACGGTTCATCACCGGCGGACTCTACACCAAGGACAAGCGCACCATAGGCTACGGCAAGGTGGAAGTGCGAGCCAAGCTCGGACGCGCCCAGGGCGCATGGCCCGCGATATGGATGCTGCCCAACAAGGGCGAATGGCCCGACGGGGGCGAGATTGACATAATGGAACATCTCAACCACGACACCATAGCCTACCAGACCGTGCACTCATACTACACCTACGTGCTGAAGAAAGACAACGAGCCGCCACACTTCTCCACACTGCCAATCAACCGCGACGGCTTCAACACCTACGCCGTTGAGATTCTTCCCGACGAGCTGGTGTTCTCCATCAACGGCAAACGGTCGTTCTCTTATCCACGCATCAAGACAAACGACAAAGGGCAGTATCCCTTTGGCTCACCCTACTACCTGCTCATCGACATGCAGATAGAAGGCGGATGGGTTGGAAAAGCCGACACGAAGCAACTGCCAGTTGAAATGGAAATAGACTGGGTGAAGTTCTATGAACTCACCGGAACGGCAGACTCCCCCAAAAACGGAACGGCAGACTCCCGTCTGCCGCATAAATAAAAACGGAACGGCAGACTCCCCAAAAACGGAACGGCAGACTCCCGTCTGCCGCATAACAAACAATAAAGTTACTGTTGCTTATTATGCGGCGGACGGGAGTCCGCCGTTCCGGTTGGCAATGCGGCGGACGGGAGTCCGCCGTTCCGTTATTTGCCTATGACCTTGCGGCCACCGACTATATACACACGATTCTTTTCTATCTTTTGCACCCGACGCCCCTGCAAGTCATACACCTTTCCGGATTCCACCTCATCGGCAGAAACAGAGTTTATTGCCGAGGTGCCATCAGGCGAGAACGAGAGCTCAAAACTCAAGTCGGTGCCCCAGCTTGCCATCTTGGCGTCTACCGACGCGGCAAGCGTCAAAGCGCCATCCTTCAGGTTTCCGCTGAGCGTCTTCACCGATGCCGTCACCCATGACGAATATGTGCCACCCTCAAACTTCACGGCATACTGTCCGTCGGAGAATGTGAGGTCGTCGGTGGAGCCACTTGCCACTATGTTGCAGATAGTCATGCGCCCCACGGTGTACATCTTCTTCAGATAGCTTGTCGGAAGAGAGATGTTGTAGGTGCCGTCGGAATTCTTCTCGACGGTAGCCTTGGCATCGCTTATCGTTGTGCCATCGTAAACAAACTTGCCCACACACTCCGTCTTCACGGCAGCCTCAACCTGGTCAGCCACATTCCATGAGAATGAGTAAGTGGCGTCAACATCAGCATCATCGTCGGCGACATTGCGCGAGCCTGTAATGACAAACTTTAGCTTGCCCGTTGTCTCGTCGAGTGAGAACGATGAGTTGTGCGATGGGTTCAAGTTGTCGAATGTCCACAGATAATAGCGGTCGCTGTTGTTGAACAGTCCCTCAATCATCTTTTTCTCGGTGATGATGTCGGTGTTGTTCTCGGTGGAGTCGTTGGCCTCGGCACCGTTCTTGAACACAAGCTGGTTGTCGGCGTTCACCTTGAAGCGCAGCGACTCGATGTTGTCCTTGCCGAAAGGATAGGTCAGCGTGTAGGGATAGTCAAGACCATCGCTGTATGTGAGAGTGGTCGGCACGTCAGTCACCTTATAGTCAGGCAGCGTAGACGTTGCCTTTCCGCTGACGCTCCATGTCTGTGCGTCAGCAATGGCGGCACTTGCCGCCAGGATGCAAACCATAAGAAAATTCTTCATAGACAAATTGTTTTTAAACAGTTATTTAATTCGGTTATAGACTCAGTAGCGCTACTTAATAACCTTCTTCACATTGCCGTCCTTCGAGCGCACAATGTTCAGCCCTTTCTGCGGACGGTCAAGACGCTGCCCGTCGAGCGAGAAGTATTCGTCGGTGGCTGTGCCATGGGCTGCCGTAACACCCTTCACACCAGTCACGATGTCGTCCTTGTTCCATGTGAAGGTGTAGGTGCCGCTGTAGGATGTGTTGTTGCTGCTGTAGAAGTCGGGCATGTAGTAGTAGGAGAACGAAAGAGTGGCAGTCTCGTCATCCTCCACAAACGACGACTCCGTCTCCTCATCCTCGTTCGGCTCGGCACCTATGCACATGTAATCCTTGGCGGTTGTCGGGTTGAACACCTCAAGGTAGTAGGGATTTTCCTCGTCATCCTCGTCATAGGCTTCCTGTCCACGGTAGCGCAGCGTGTTGTCGGGCATCACCTTAATCTGGAGGCTCTTCACACGTGTGTTGTCGCCAAACGGCAGAAGCAACTCGTAGGCATACGGATCGCCCTCCCAATAGTTGAGCGTTGCCTCACCATTGTAGGCTATGGCAGCCTTCGACTCCGACGATGTGGCTGTGCCGACAACCGAGTAGAGCTTGCTGATGCTGCTTTCCTTGGCAAGCGTCTCGTTGATGGCATACCAAGCATAGCCGCCATGGGCATAGGCATAGCGCAGCTTGATGCTGCCATCCGGCTCAATGGAACCCACGATGTTGTATTTAGCCTTCACATAGTTGTTGTCGCTCGACGGTTTGCCCTCGCTGAATGTCTCGGGCACGGCACCAAGGTCGAACATGTCGTTGATGCTTTGGAAGCCGATGACCACCTGTTGCTTGTCGAAGTCGACGGCAGCGTCGATAACGCCACCCTTGAAGCCCACCTTGCTTATCGAGATGCTGTCCTCTCCAATGGCTGTGATGCGTATGTTCTCAAGTTCGCCCTCAATGTCGCTCCATGTGGCATCGGTGCCCTGCACGTAAGAACGACCGTCATACTCAGCCGAATAAACACCCTGAAGGTCGGCTGTTGTCTTAACCTGGGCGCTTGCTGAAGCCATTGCCAGCAATGCCAATGTCAAAAAATAAAATCTTCGCATAATTATTATTTTTTTTATTTCACGATTATCTTGCGCACGCTTCCGTCGCTCATCTTCATGATGTTCAATCCCTTCTGCACATGGTTTACCCTCTGTCCGGCGGCGTTGTAGCGAGCCACGACCCTAACGTCAGCCCTGTTGTCGGCAAGCGATGCGATGCCTGTTGTGCTGGTGCCGCTCTTCATGTCGACAAGGATGTAGCCGGAAGGAGTTGACTCGGTTGACGAGCCGTCGTAAGTGAAGTGCGACACGACGTTGTAGGCATACTGCCCATTGTCGCCAGTCAAGCCGGTGAACACACAGCTCGTATTGTCGCCCGTAACGGTCTGCTGCGAGAGCAAGGTATACACGCGGTCGCCCTTCTTGATGTCCTGCGTAACGGCAATGTCGTCAAGCGCGAACGGCAGGCAGTTGTATGTAGAGAAGAGCAACTGCTCGTCGGCGGAACCACCCTCAAAGGTGAACGTGCCGTCGATTACTCCTGCCGTGTTGTCGTCGTTGGCAACAAAGTCCAAGGCATAGTTGAACTTCGACGTAGTGATGATGAGCTGGTCGCCAGGATAGCCGTATGCCTTGAGACGCACCTTGAACTCAGCGTTGTTGGCGAGATACATGATTGGAGTCTCAAGATAAGGCATAAAGCCTGAACCCTTGCCGCATCCGAGCATACCCTGTGCCACGGCGTTTGTCATGCCAGTCCAGCCAGCCTGCTCCGTAACGTCGTCAAATGTCATCACCTCGTCGTTGCCGAGAGCCTCAAGGTCGGAATAAGATGTGGCGTCGGTTATTTCACTGTTCACCTTTGAGAAGTCGTCGGCAAGAACCACGTGTTCATTCTCGTCCTCATTGGCGGTGTAGACACTATAGTTATACACGGTATAGCTGTCGGCCTTGGGTGCAGCCATCCAGTTGGCGGTGTAGCTTCCTTCGGCAGCGTCGATATTGGTAGCAGTCTGCAGGTCTGGCGTTGCCACGCCAAGGGCATGATAGGTGTCTGACTTCGACCAAAGCTTCATGAAGTGGGAGCGCACGGCATAGTAGTACTCCGTCTGAGGGTCAAGACCCGTGAACGTGTATGACGTGCCCTCCGTCGTGTCGTAATAAGAATACGGCGGCTCGTAAGTTGCGGAGCGTGGCCATATCACCCTCTCCAGTTCACCGCTGCGTCCTGCCTGTATGTCAACATTGTCGACAAGAAGATAGGCTCCTGATGGCAAGCCTGTGGGACGGATGCGTATGCCGTAGTAGTTGTTGTTGAACAGTCCTTCAGCCATATCGTTGAGGTCGAACGACTCGCCACCGTCGGCAAAGTAGCTTGCGTCAAATTGCCCGAAGTCAATCCATGAGCCATTCTGCTTCATCACGTCGATGTTGATGAGCGCGTTGTCGAGTGAGCCGTCGTTGGGATTGACCACCCTGAACCACATGTCAGCCGACTTGAACTTGGTGTTGTTGCTCGGCGACGTGAGCTTGTAGCCGTTGCGCAGCTTCAAGGCGACAGTGCCGTCGGCACCCTCGCCACTCTCGGAATAGAGTTCCTTCGAGGCGACAGTCCAGCCGTCGGGCAGCGACGAGTCGTTGAAGTCGGCATGATAAGCCACGTCGGTGTCGGTGGTGTAGTTCATGCGGTAGAGGTCGATGTAGTAGTTGTGGGCCTTGCGCACGGCATCCCAGTTGATGGTGAAGCCGTCGCTCTTGAAATCGGTGACGGCACGCATCTTCGGCTGTGCGATGTCGGAGTACTGTGCGGTAATCTTCACGTTGTCTATCACCACTCCGCCACATGTAGAGAAGATGATGTAGCCGTCGGCATCGGCACTCTTGTTATTGAACGTGTAGGACACCTCCGACCACCCCTTGTCAGGATACAGGTTCTGCTCAAAGCCACCCGTGTTGTCGTTGTCGCTCACCTCGGGGTTGAAATATCCGCCCACATAGGCGTTCACGTCGATAGGCGAACTCGTGAGCGTGTACTCCTTGCCGTCGCCACCGGGTATCTTGGTCGTGATGGCACGCACACGGAACGTAACGGTTATCTCGCCCGAATAGTCGCCAAGCGGGGTGATGATGTAGGCAGGATCCTGCGGGTTCTTAGTCTGCAATCCCACTGCCCCACCGGCTGAATACACATAATGGCCAGCCCACTGTCCATCGCTTGTGAGCGAGGGGTCGATGAGCATACCCGGTTCGGCATAGGCATAGGCAAGCAGATGAGTGGTGTCTGGGGCGGTGTAGCTGCCCGACGTGAATCGGTTGAAGTCCTCCTCGATGAGCACGTCCTTCACCACCGACTCCACGCGGCGTGGAGCCTTGGCAAGACTTTTGTTTGCCAGGCCTGCGGCATTGGTTGCAAGCGATGCCTGCGGATTGGCTGTACGCATCTTGCCGAGCATATCCTTGGTGAATATGGAGTGTCTTGCTGCCTTGAAGCCGCCGTTGGCAGCGCCAGCCGCGAAGACCGTCATTGCCATCATAGCCGACAGAAGACCTTTGTTGATTGTCGTTGTGTTCATAATATTGAGTTTTTGTTATTTTTAGTTGTTGACAGCCACCTTGCGCGTGATGTTGGCACCCTGTGTCTTCACATTAATAACATATACACCCTTCTGCAAACCACCGAACGAAATGGTGCGCTCGTCGCCACGGCTGAGATTGGCAAAGCGTTCGGTCTTGACCAATGTGCCGCAGGCGTTGTAGACGCTGACGGTCATGAAAGGCTCGTTGCTGCCGAGCAGGAGTTGCCATGAATCAGCGTGGCGGTTGATGGTGAGCGGCGAGCGACTGGCGTTCAAGGCAGTGATGCCCGTCTCGTCGGCAAGGCGCAGGGCAGCCTTCAGTCCCTCGTAGGCATCAATCTTGCCATATCCCCAACGCTCGTTCCAGTCGTCGTCGCCCGTGAATGAGTCGTGGCGCGAAGTCTGGCGGATGATGTCGAGTATCTGGTCATAGCTCAGGTTTGGATTGGCCTGAAGCCAAAGGGCTATCGTGCCAGTGACCATCGGTGATGCCATCGACGTGCCCGACATGGCACAATAGTAGAAGCTCTTCAGTCCGCGCTTCACCTTCGACGTGATGTAGCTCTGCATTTGGTTGAACGACGAGCCTATCTTGCAGACTGCCGAACTGATTGTTGCACCCGGTGCTGCCACGGTAGGCTTGTTGACGGCGGCAAGCGACGGACCGATGCTTGAGAAGTTGGCACGGTCGCCAACCTTGCCATAACCGCCATCAAGACCGCTCGAGTTGCCGTTCTGGTCGGTGAAGGTCTCCGATGTGACGTAGGCCGCTGTCACAACAGAGTTATAGGTGCTGGAACCGAGTTCGTCGACGCAGTAGCGGTTGTCGGGGGTGACATAGCCGGGAAGGTCGGCAAAATCGCCATAGTTGGTTGTAGTCCACGCATGGAACGTGTCGCCCTTCTTGCCGCTTATCTTCAGGCAAACATATCCGTTGCCTGGGCAATAAGACGAGGGTACGTAGACGAGATAGTTCTCCTTGCGGTTAAAGTCGGCAATCTGACCGATAGTGCATGATTTCCAGAAAGCGCCATCCTTGCGGTCCACCTCGTTGCCCACAAGCATGTAAGGCTCTATGTTGAAGTGCTTCAGTGAGTCGGTATTCTGTCCCCACAAGTCGATGTAGGCACCCGACACGCCAGCCTTGACAGCAATGCGCACCGTGTCATTGTCTGACTGCAAGGTGTAGGCAACATGCTGCTTGTTGTTGCCCTCATTGCCAGCGGCGATGACAATCTGATGTCCCTTGCCTTCAGCAATGATCTTGTCAATAGCCTTGGCTGTGTACGACGTGCCGTCGTGCGCGCCAAGCTGCGTACCGAAACTCATGTTTATCACCCACGGCTGGTTGCGCTCCTTGGCAATGTCGCGAATGTAGGCAATATCCTCAAGCACCTCGCTCTCGTTGAACGTGGAAGGCACCATGATGATGTCGGCGTCGGGAGCAATGCCGTGGTAGTCGTTCTCGGCTATGCGCGAGCCGGCGGCGATGTTCGTAACGTGGCTCGCATGACCAACCATGTTGAAGCCGTCGTCGCCCGACGGTATGTTGTTCTGGTCAACTGGGTCGGCATCGGTTCCGTTGGAGTAGCCGCGGCGGTTCCACATGCCAATGACACGCGTCTTGTTATTGTCGTCGAGGAAAGCCACGTGCTTATACTCAAAGCCCTCATCGATTACACCTATTACGACACCCTTGCCAGTATAGGGAGTGTCGAGACCGTCGCCACTCAACACGCGGTCGGCACCAATCTCGGGGCGGGCGTTGTTGAGATAGGGCAGCCCCTGGCGCGACTCCTGAATGGCAACGACATTGCTGTCCTCATACACCTTGTCGATGAGACGTGAGGGAATACGGGCTGAGATGACACCATAGCCAATCACGGTATGGCGCACCCCGAGCCTGTCAAGCCACCGCGACACCTCGTCGCAGTCCTTGCACTTGACGACAGTCGCCACAAGAGCGTCGCTCGTGGGGTCGGCTGTCTTCTGTTGAAACGTGAATAAATCTAAAGAACCGATTTTCTGTGGCGCACCAGCATTGGTGCCGGGGCGCTTGAATATAGTCTGGGCATTGGCACTCACCGAGAGTGCCAATGATAGAGACAATGCTGAAAAGAAACGTGTATTCATGTTTTTTCGTTTTTACTTGATAACCAACTTGCGTGTGCTGCCGTCGCTCATCTTGACGATGTTGACACCACGCTGCGGAACATTCACCTGCTTGCCGTCTACAGTATATACCGAAACAATCTTCGACGGCTGTGTCTCCTTACCGTTTATGCCGGTAACACTGGTTGAGCTGCCGTTGCCTACAAGGTAGTAGTCGCTCATGTCGGAAGCCGCATATTCATAAGCCCCCTCACGGATTGCGCCAACGGAGAAGGCATAGTCCTCAAACGTTCCGTTCCATCCGCCGAAGTTGTAGCTCAGTGTGGAAGCGTCGGTAGTGCCCTCACCAAGGAAGGTGTAAATCTTGGTGCCTGCCTTGACAGTCTGGTAGACGCGAAGCTCATCGATGGTGATAGGCTTCTTGTAGAGAGAGTAGAGTCCGAGGCGGTCGCGCTGCTTGTTGACTGGAATAACGAAGTAGCCTTCTATAACGCCCTTGTCAGAACCGTCGGTGCTTGTGAAGTAGGAGCCTTTCTCGCCAGCCTCGGTGTGGTAGACGAGAGCGTCGCCCGTGGTGCCGTAGGCCTTAATGTAAATGGTGATGTGGTCGTCGTTGCCGAGCGACATCTCAGGTGTGGCGATATAGTTGGATGTGGTGGTGGAAGCCTTGGTGCCTATCATGCCCTGTGTGAGTGTCAAGCCGATGGCATACCAGCCAGGCATCTGTGTCACCTCATCAAGGCTCTCTTCCTCGTCGCTGCCGGTCTCCTCACCGTTGTACGGATCGGTGTTTGAGGTGTAGTCGGCATCAACCTTTGAGAAGTCCTCTGTAACGAGCGGATAGTACTGCGTGTCTTCCTTGACGGTTGTCACGCCATAGTTGTCAACAATGTAACTTGTGGCGTTGGGCGACTCGTTCCAGTTGGCTGTATAGCTGCCTGGCAGAACGTTTGTCGGCTCCTTTGGCTCTGGTGTGGCAACGCCAAACACGTGCTGGAGCACTTCCTCGGAGTAGTCGCCAAGATAGAATGAGCGAACAGAATAGTAGTAGTCGCCGTAAGGGTCGAGTCCGTAGAAGTCGTAGGAGGTGTCGTAGGTTTTGGCGTAGTATTCGCCGGTGAACTGCGGTTTGAGTCCGCTTGCGCGTCCTGTTACAACATGCAGGTCGTCGAGAACAAGCTGGCAGTCCTCAGGCAACGACTGCACCACGAAACGGTACTGATAGTAGCGGTCGGCTCCAAGACGCTCGCTGCACACATCATACACGTGGGCATCCTTCACACGGCCTACGGCAAACTGTCCTATCTCCTCCCAACCGTTTATCGTGCGCGCTTGAATGGCTACATTAGCGCTCTGATAATCGTAGCGGGTCTGTCCGGTTTCGGGCACGATGAGCTTCATCCACATGGTGAACTTCTTGTAGGTTGCCCAGTTGTAGGGCGAGAGGAACACATCGCCATTGTTGAGAATAAGCGCACGGCTTCCGTCTGCTCCACCATCCATGGTCACCTTCTGGGCGCCACTCTGGGCAAATCCCCAGTCGTCGGATGTATTGGGAGTTTCCTCGGTGGCATCCTCAAAGTCCTGATTGTACTCGGCATCGCTGTCGGTGGTGTATTCCTTCTTGTAGAGGTTCACCGAGTAACGGTAGGCCTGGCGCACTGGCTGCCAGTTGGCTGTGAAGCTTGAGCTCTTGTAGTCGGTTATGCTGAGAATCTTAGGTGCGGCGATGAAGTCGTGGCGCACGGTCACCTCAATATCGTCGATGACCACGGCACCCGTGTTGTACCACTGGATGAAGCCGTCATTGTCGGCAGAGTAGTTGCTCACGCGGAGCGTTACCTTCTTCCAACCCTCCTTCGCATAAATGCGGTAGGGATTGATTTTCGACCCGTCGCGCACGTCGGCAAAACGTGAGTGGGTGTATCCGCCACGGAGGATTTCAAGCAGAAGGTCGCTGTCGGTAAGTGCCTTTATCTTGAAAGTGATGGTAAGGTTGCCACTATAGTCGCCCAATGGGGTGTTGAGAATTGAGCCGGCAGTCTCTGTAGGCGACACAAGGGCAATGGCTCCTCCGGCAGAATAGAGGAACGTGCCCGACCACTGGCCGTCCTTCATCAGCTTCTTGTCAAGATACATTCCTGGAGGGTTGTTGTAGTAGCTTGCGAGGAGCGTGGCATCAGGACGGTCGGTGGAGCCGGCTGTGAAGGCGGAGAAATCCTCATTGATGAGGTAGTTCTCCTCGTAAGAACCGTCGCTCCATGCCTTGTGTCTTGGGGCGAGAGTCGGCTTGACGCTTGTCTCCATGGAAGCCTTGCCGATGGGGTAAGACTTCTGGGTGTTTTTCTGTACGGTGTCATCAGCCGACACACTGCATGCAAACGACAGTGCAATGGTTGCAACGAATGTCTTTAAGAAGGAAATGTTTGTCATACTTCTTGTTGGTTTATGGCTTCACGGATGCCCCATGACTGTCAAAAGGCGGAAGCCAGGTTTAACATTGCTGAGAAAATTTTACGCTGCAAAGATAAACCTTTTGGAAACAAAAAGTAGGATAAAAAGAGGCGGTACGTGTACCAATATTGTAAATTAGTACACACATTTCACGCAACAGGGCAAAATATGTATCAAAACGCCATTTTAAGACAACGTTTCATTTCGTCTTGCCAACTTCTGATATTCCGATGGCGACAAGCCAACGATGCGCTTGAAGTTGGTAACGAAGTTAGGACGCGACTTGAAACCAAGTCCAATGGCAATTGCCTCAATGGTGAGCTGGCCGTATTTGTCGAAGTCCTTGAGACGGCGGCACGCCTCGCGTATACGGTACTCGTTGATAAGGGCGTTGAAGTTCTTGTCGTATATCTGCTTGATGAGCGGCGACAAGGTCCAGTACTTCATGTCGATGATGTCGGCAAGGCGGTTGAGGGTGAAATCCTGATGGAAAATCTCGTCGCTGCCATTGAACACGGAGTCGATTTTCTCGCGCACTTCAGCAAGTTGAGCCTCATCAACAGATGACGGCTTGGCTTGTGGAGCATCATTCTGAACTGCGGATACGGCGTCCTTATGAACAGTTGATGCAACATTCTTCTGAACAGTTTCTTCATTCTTTTGGCGGGCAGCCTCAGCCTTTTGGCGTTCAATATTTTGGCGGTGGCGGTCTTCCTGCTCTATCAGTTCAACGCTCTTGCGGTAGAGCATCTCGTGGTCGCGCTGCAAGCGGCGGTAGTTGCGCAGCAAAATCATGAACAGCAGACCAAGGAACAACGCGCCACAAAACACAGCGACAACTATGATGCGGTTGACCTGACGGTCGTGATAGAGTTGGCGTATCTCGGTGTTGGCACTGTCAAGCTGTTGGGTGAAGTGGAGTTTCTGGGTGCGCACAACGTTGGCATTATTGAGGAAAGCCTCCTTGTTCCTAAGGTAAAGATACTCATAGTGCTGCCCACGGATAGAGTCGCCGCTCATCATGTAGATGCGGCTCATGTTGTCGTAGACGTAAATCTCAAGGTCATGGCAATATGGCAATGAAGTGTAGCGCATGGTTTCGTTGAGCACAGACGTAGCCTCACCATAGCGGTGCATGTCGGCAAGCAGCCCAGCAATGCGCAGGTTGTTCATCACCACATAACGCTCAGGCGTGTACCGCATCTTGGAATGGGTATTCATGTCGCGGAACAGACTTATTGCCCCTTGACGGTCGCCACGCTCATAGCAGCGTATTGCCTTGCAGAACAGCAGGTCCATGTTCTTCAGGTCGCTCAGCGAATCGGGAACCGACTTCAACGACTGCATCTGCGCCACATCCTCCTTGATAAGCATGGTCTTCTTATACTGATAAGCCACATTCGCAAGGCCATAGAAGGCTACGAGCATCGGCGAATAGTCACGCTCCTTGACGGCAGCGCGGAAGGCTTTCTGATAACAGGCGATGTTGTCGGACGACTGGTCGGTGATGGAAAGAAACTTGCCAAGCGTGCTGTACAGATTGCCAAGGTTGAGCCATATGTACGGCAATGCCGCGCTCCTCAGCCATCTGAAGCGCCTGGTTGAGATAAGAGTAAGACTGGCGGTAGTCATAATAATAGAAATAATACATATACCCCAAGTCGTTGAGGGCATATATGCTTAGAAGCTCGTCATCATGGGTCTGGCTTTTCTCCCAAAGACGGTTTGCCATGATGTGGTAGCAAGCCGTGGCGCTGTCGGTCTTGTTGTCACTGCGCAGATAAACGACTGCCTGCTCCAGCAATTCGTCATTGCTGCGCTTGTCGAGCGACTTTAGAAAATGCGTGGGATAGTCGAATCCGCCTGTGGCACACTGACCACATACGGACGACAGAAGCAATAAAAATAAAAACAGTTTTCTCAGCATTGTTCGTATCTTCCCTGCATTGTGTTTGTACATTGTACATATCGGATGCAAAATTAATATTTTATTCGGACAACACCAAATAAAAAAGATGCCGTGCAACCGTTGAAGACCCATAAAAACAGAGTCTTCAACGCAGCACGGCATCCTTGCCTTAGATATTTGTCAAGCTGCTGTTATTTCACAACAACCTTATTTCCATTAACCACATACACGCCCTTGCTGAGCTTGCCGAGCGACTTCACGCCCTTGGCTACAACCTTGCCGTCGACGGTATATACATCGAAGGTAGCGTTGCCGTCGGCTGTGATGCCAGCAATGGCGGTTACGATGTCGGCAATTGTAGCCTCCGACTCACCACCGGCATATACAGCAGACACGGCATAAGTGTGTGTCTTGCCATCAGAAGCATCGCTGAAGTGGTTGCTGTCGGCAGCTACGGTACCGAGGAGCTGTCCGTCGCGGTAGATGTTGTAAGCCACAACCTTGCCACAACCTGCGGTGTAGGTCACGTCGTCAATCATGAACATGTAGGTGTCGGCAGTGTTGTTGTGGATTGCGAAGTAGGTTGAGCCTTCCGGCAGTTCCACTGAATACTGCTTCCACTCGCCACCGTCAGCGGTGAACTTCTGGTTCATTGACTTGAAGTCGTCGATGGCTGTGCCTGTCAGAGAGTACAGCACCTCGAAGTCCTCCGGATAGTTCAGCGATGTTGAAGTGAAGTTGTTTGCCCAGAAGCTGATGGTCTGCTTCTCGCCAGTCAGCGACGGCGAGATGAGCCAGTTGTCAGCCGGGATGAACTGTGAGTTCTCAACGCTGTAGAACGACGCCACGTAGGCAGTGCCTGAGTGGGTATTGAGGCATGGATAGTAGTTGAGCATTTCGCTGCCAAGCCATGTTGCAGGCTCCGCCACTGTGTAGGCGAAGCGCTTGCCCTCGTTAGGATGCGGATAAGAACGGCTGAACGGACCCTTTGCCAGACCCTTCTCGCCATAAGCAGCAGTCCACTCGCCGAAGTTGTCCATATCCCATGGTGTGTAGCTGTCGAATCCGTCGGTGACGGTCTCGGAAGTCTCAGATATCTTGTTCCATGTCAGTTCGACACTGCTGCCGTCGGTTGTTGCCTTCACGTTGTCGGGACTCGTCTTTGTAGAGGCGATGAGCTGCACGTCGGCTGTTGCCACATCGTTGTCGGGGTTGGTGTCGCCATCTGCCACAACCTCAGCCTTGAGCTTGAGCGGAGAAGCGTCCATGACGGTAGTCTTGCATGTGAGCTGCAACTTATTGGATGAGTAAGCCGGAAGACTCTCAGCCACTGTCTTGGTGTCGACGAGACGGTCGCCGGCATAGAGATTGACGGTGTAGGCATCAATAGCCTCTGAGCCCTGGTTGTTGACGGTGACGTTGGCGGTCACGGTCTCGCCCTTGTGAATCTGCGACGGCGCGCTGATGGCAGCGCTGAGGTCCTTCTCCACAGCGTCGCGCACAAGAATGCGGTCGAAGTAGACGGTCTCGCCTGCAGGAGCCTCGGTGACAAACTTGAATGTCACGTAAGGTTCGGCAGCATACTTCTTGTCGAGCGTGACAGATGTAGTGAGCCACTTCTTGTCGGCGTTGTCGATCTTGCTGTAGTCGAGCACGCAAACCTGCTCCTCAGAATCTGCAGTTCCGATGTAGACAGTTGTCTTGGCTTTCGCGTCGGTAGCTGTTGCCATGTGTGAGAACAGGAGAGTAGGACTCTTGGCACCAGCGAGCGAAATCTTGCCCGAACCGAGAATAGCCGCATCATTGTCAGCCGATGATGTGTAGCCGGCGCAACCGCCGTCGCCATCAGCCGATACACCCTGCATGAGCATGTATGCCGAGCCTCCCTTGCCGGAAGTGATCCACCACATCTTGTTGTCGAGCGCGCCTCCAACGAAGTGCTCTGCAAACGGATATACGTAAGGCTTGCCCACAAGCACACCCGGTGACAATGAGCGCGGTCCCTCACCCTTGGAGTTCTCAGCCGAGAGAGCATAGTAAATCATGTCCTGCTCACCCTCATTGGTGTTGTAATTGATGGTAATGCTTGGATTAGACACCTGGTCGATGAGCGTGAGCTGTGCTCCCATGCCAGTGTCATACACGTCGTACACATTATATTTTATGTCGCTCGGGTCAACATAGCCGCCGTTCTCGCCAGTTGTAACAGCCGGCCACTTGAGGTCGATGGTGCTGCTTGTTGTGGCATAGGTAGCATCTGTCACCTCGTTTGGTGTGTCAAGACCTACATAAGCCTTCACAGCCTTGCTCTCGCGGCCCTTTCCTTCCTCGTTGCTTGCGACAACACTGTAGTCGTTGAATCCGCTCTCAACGCTGTTGTCAACATAGCTGTAGGTCTTGCCAGGTTCAACACCAGTCATGGTATTGATGGTTTCGCCGTTGCGCATGATGTCGACGTTGAGGTTGGATGTGAGCGGTGTGTCATCGATGGCTTTCGACGGAGCGACAAACGAGATGGTTGCCTCTTCCTTGCCCTCGGTTGCCGGCTCCACCTTGACGTCGGTGGCTGCTGCCGGAGCCTTTACAGAATTGCCTGTTACGGTGATGCTGTTCAAGAAGAGCTGGAAGCACTTGTTGACATCGCTCGTGCAGTGGAAGCCGATGTACACCACGCCATCCTTGTCGAGCACAAGTTCTTTCTTTATAGTGGTGTATTCACGGCTGGTTATCTCCGACTTCTCCGACAGGACATTAACCATAGCGTCTGCCGTAGCCTCGCTGCCATACATCACCTCAAGCTCCTCTGGGTATGACTGTCCCTTGCTTGCCACGCTGTAGGTTACATTGTATATCACACCCGCCTTCAACTTCAGCGGAGGAGTGATGAGCCAGTCGTTGTGGCTGTTGTAGTCGTTGTAGGCTATTGTCACAGCCGGGCTGCCGTTGCCGTCGTCGGCAGTGTACTTCCATGTGCTGCCGTCGTTATTGGCATCGATTATGGTGAAGAGGTTCAATGAGCTTTCCTTGCTGAAGTTCTCCGAATAAGGAGGCTCAAGCATTTCACCGAATGTAACGCCGTTCGATTTGGCTTCCTTGCTCTTGTAGCCGTTCGACTTGGCGACCACAGTGTAGTAGTAGCCTGTCAACTGACCGTCAGGGAGCACGTCGGTTGCAGATGTGGATGTGGTGTTCTCGGCTATCGACTTGTTGTCAGGATAACGCACCACGTCGTAAGTAACGTCGCCCACGTATCCGCCGTTGACACCCATTGTCACCTCGTCCCATGTGATGGAGGTCTTGCCTGTGTTAGCGTCGAGAGCCACCTTCACGTTCGCCGGGCTTTGCGGCGTGTCAACGCCAACAAACTGGCTGAAGTAGGCACGCGGACCCTCGCCAAATGCGTTTGAGCACACTACGGCAAACTGGTGCATACCACGTGTTGTGGCTACCGGCTCGCTGACAGTAGTGCCGACAGCAGCCGAACCGCTCTTCACGGCCTTGCCGTCAACGCTTACTGTATAGTCTACGCTGCCGGAGAGGGCATCGCCATAATAAGTTGTAGAAGGAGTTGTGAAGCTGACGGTACCCGTCAGCGATGTATTGTCGAAGTTAACTCTGATGTCTCCAGCAATAGCCGGAGCCGACGAGCTGACAGATTCCTTCGGCAATGTGAGCAACGTCAACTGCTCATTGCCAGAGAAGTCGCCCACCTTGGTGGCGTGGCCGGTCTCAAGGTCAACGGTATAAAGTGCGGAATTTGTCTTGTTGTCGGTACATGCCCAATAGAATATGCCGGTGTTCTGGTCGATTTCACCGCTCTGCACATTCCATGTTCCATCGCTGTAGGTAAGGCCTATGCCTGTCGGACCGACAAGTTTCTCCTTGGCTGTTTCGGTGTCGATGGTGTAAAGGTTGCCATCAACGGCGATGCCATAGAGTTTGTTGTCCTTGGTCATGCCCATTGCCACATAATAACGGTTGAGCTGACCTATTGTTGTACGTGTGTCGTTGGCATAATCAACAACGCCAAGCTCAAAACTGGTTGCATCGGCTGAGTAGAAGTCGCCATACACCTTGCCGTCTGCCGACACTGCCGTCTCGGTTGACCACAGGGAGTAGTCGTTGAGATATGAACCAGTCTGATACTCTCCAGTGTTGGCGTCAAACACGTAGTGAATCATCTGCTGATAATCAGCATTGTAGGTAATGACGTCGAGTCGGTCGCCTACCAGACAGCCACCTGCATTGGCATACATGTAGGGGCTCAGCACCTTGCTGTTTACGTCAATGGAGCCGTTAAGCGCACCAAACGAATAGATGCCATACTCAGCCTCTCCTTGATTCCACTTGCTGCTATACAGCGAATTTGCCCACAGCTCACGTCCGAGGGCTACCGACTGCTGCTTGAAAATCATTGGCTGCGACGGCACGTCAGTATTTGCCGACGACTTGCCGAGCGACAGGCTGCGCTGGCGCATCTCATTGGTGTCCTTAAACTGCCCCCCCAGATTTGCTCCGCGCACTCTTGCCTTGAAGAGCAACGGATGCTCTGCCTTGAACTTTGCAAAGGCGCGTTGCTGCTCTATGGGCGACAACTTCGGCTCTGCCTTCAGCACTGTGAATCCTCCTGCCTTGACTCCTGCACGCGACTGCGCCAAGGTCGTCGACCATGGCGAGGCACACAGCGTTGCCAATGCTAAGGAATAGATAATGTTGTAAGATTGTTTCATACTTATATGTCAGTATTAAGTTTTAGCTATATTAAGCATTTTGTTAATTATTTTGCAAATTTAGTAAAACTCTTCAACACTGACAAGTTTATATAAAACAAATTCGTACTAATGCCGCATATTTTATAACACTATCTCCAGCAATCGCTGCTCACCACTTGATTGCCGCCATTCTGAATTGAAGTGTCCTGTGGGGCGCCAACCTCGGCTGAATGCCTGTCACGTTTCATCATTCCAATTGCTATCAACACCATCAGGGCCAGCGCCACAACAGCAAGCACAACGTTCACGACTTTCAGCCATCTACCGCCCGACTTCATGAGCGCCCTGACACTGGCGACATCAGCAGGACGACGCGCGATGTCATCGCATGCACATGCCTTGCCGAGAGCCATTAGGCGCTTGCTGTGAACAGCCTCAGCCATATACTCCACCACCTTTCCGAACGAGTAGATATCGGCGCGTGTGTCGCTCTTTGCACCCGGCAGCAACTGCTCCGGCGCCATATATCCGCGCGTGCCAGCCGGCAGCTTGAGCACGCAGAACGTGTCGCTGTCGGACAGTCCGAAGTCGATGAGCTTCACGTCCTTGCCCTTATGTGTGAGCATTATGTTCGACGGTTTTATGTCGCGGTGCACTATCTGCTTGCCGTGCATATACTCAAGCGCATCGAGCAACTGATTTATTATCCTGCAAGTCAAGTCCTTTGTCAGCCTCCCCAGAACGGCGGACTCCTGTCCGCCGCCTAAGCCGCCCTGTCCGCCGCCTAAGCCGCCCTGTCCGCCGCACAAGTCGCCTGATATTCTCTTACCATTTCCACCCTCTACAAATTTTTCCAGCGTCTCGCCGTCAACATATTCCATTACGATGCAGTCGCCATACTCGCCCACCTGCTCCATACTTATCGTGCGGCAGATGCCTGGATGCTCAAGCTGCAGGCCTATCTCAAACTCCTTCATCAGCGCCTGGCGGTATACTGGAGTATAAAGAAAATCGGCTTTCAAGCATTTCAGCACATAGCGCTTGCCGTATCTGACAGCTGTGAACATGCGCGTGTAGCCCGACTGCGACACATAATACTCACTGATGTTGGAAAATCCGTTGTCGTGCCGTGCTGCCATAAAGTCTGGCTCATTGCTTATGTCGTCGGTATAGCCCGACGTGGGTTGCTTGTTGTTGTCAATCATTGCCACCTGTGTTTACCTCTCTCATTATTGAAAGTCCGCCGTTTCGCCCTGCCACAAACGGTGGGGTGTGTTGTCCGTCACGTTCTATATATGGCAGATACAGTGGGCTTCCCTTAATGAAGCATCCCGTCACAAACACGTCGCCCTCCCGCATCTTGCTGTTGCGCGACTCCACTACGCGGTATTTGCTCTCGCCGAGATATTCAAGGCGCAGCAACCTGTTTGGTGCCCACCCTATCTCCACGAAGCCACCGGTCGGTATATTGCTGCTCACGAGTTGGTTGGCGTCGAAGAACGACGAGTTGTAGCGCGTGCTTGTCTTCAGCCATGTCATAAACGTGGCATAGTCCTTATGGCCGATATACTTGGCAAGCATGTCAAGCGTCTGCACACGCGGCTTGTGACTGTCGCCCACGTAGCCGTAGAGCCGCTTCATGGTTGACGACGACACCGCCAGTCCATGCCTTTTCTGAAGCGACAACGACAACTCGTCAAAATCGGTTGTCGTCGACAGCTTCTTGCCATAGCGCTGCTCAACAAGCAGCTTCAGTTCTTCTATCTCTGGTGTATTCATAGCTCTATTATTTCCCTCCATCCCCTTTTTGCTTTTTTACTTTTTTTGCTTTTTCAAATATCGTCCTTAATGTTCTCAAACTTCCCCCATGTTGAGTTAGCCCTATAGTATGCCTTCCTGCCTTTTGGCACATGCACGCGGCAAGTCTTCATGAAGTCGCTGCCCGAGGTTGCGAATGTCTTCGGATAGCACACTGGCGGCATCGGGGCGCTGATGTATATGTCGGTGAGCGGACAACCGTCGAAAGCGTATTCGCCTATCAGTTCCGTGTTCTCGCCCATGTGCACCGTTGTCAGCTCCGAGCATTTCTGGAATGTACCCGTAGGCACCTGCAACAATGTCGACGGCAGCACCACCTCACGCACCTTGCTGTTGTAGAACGCGCACTGGCCTATCTTATTCAGTCCGTCGGCAAACACAAACTTCTCTATGCTACAATCGCGGAACGCATACTCGCCGACCTCCGTCACCGTGGCGGGCAACGTGAACTCGCCCTTCTTGCCCATCGGGAACCACAGGATGCTCTTGCCGTCGCCGCTCATAAGCACTCCGTCACTGCTGCTGTAGTGTGTGTTGGCAGCCGACACGCCCACTTCCTCAAGCGACGTGCAGCCTGCCGACGGCACTATCTTGCCAACGGATGCCGGAACGGCAATGGAGCGCAGCGACACGCAGTCCTTGAAGGCGTCTTTCTCGATGCTAACGGCGTCCTGCGGCAACTTGACGCGCTCCAACTTTGAGCACGAGGCAAACATTCCTGTGCCCACCACTCCATCCTCAGTATACCGCGACGCTGCATACACGCCGCCGCCCGCAACTATATGAACGCCTGACATGTCGATGTCGGTTAGCCGTCCTTGTGTTGCGTTGTCCTCATCGTCGCGCCCAGCCATGTCGCGCAGGGTGCGCAGGTCGTCGCCGTTGAGCGGTCCGGCAATCGATATTGTGGAGTAGCTGTATTTGCTGTCGCCCACAAGAGCCGTCAACTGACCCGCCTCGCCTACCACAGTAGCCGTCGACGTGGTGAATGCTGTTGCCTCGCCAGTGCTCTCGCCGTTGCGGTTTGTAGCGTAGGGCTTTATCGTGTAGGTCATGTTCTGCTGCAAACCGTCAATAAGCAGGCGCAACGTTCCGTCTGCTTCGGCTCCACCTGTCTGCACATATTTCTTCTCCTTGTCGCCACCGTCGCCCTTGTCGCCACCGTCCTGGCGCGACAGGTAACAACCGCTTACCGTCACGGGGTCGCCACCGTCACTGACGATGCTGTAGCCAACAATCACGCTCATCGGACTGCTGCTCAACACCTCCACGCTGCCTACCGTAGGTCTCTCGTTGGGCATTGTGGCAAAGCTTTGTGGTTCGCCCGATAAAACCGCCGTTCCGTTGCCGCCTTGCAGCATATAATAATAGGTGGTGCCTGGTGTCAACCCCATCAGCACCAACTGCACATTGCCGTCGGTGGCGTCAAGCTGTTTCGACTTCTGCGTCATGCTGTTGTCCGTGCCGTAGCTGAACCATAGTTGGGGCATTTCCGTCCCGGCCGTAACCAAGCACTTGCCCTGCAACGTTGCTTCCGTGCGGCCGATGTTTGCGGCAGGGAGTGTTTGCAGCCGTGGCTCCAGATTGTCGGGTTTGTCGCTGCTGCACGACACGGCGAGCGACATTCCGCAGATTGCCGCAGTCGCAAGACGCATATTATATATAATGTTTCTCATCCTTAATTGCTCTTTTTCCTTTGACCACGCTTCATTACCACTCCAGATTTGCCCAGGCACACACCCACGCCAATGCACCCTTGCCATTGCTTCCCGGCTATGGTCAATGCCGACGCGCTTATGCTGAGTTTGCCTATCTGCACCATGCATCCCAACTCCGCCGACACGCCATTGTGTGTCAGTCCGTCGTTGCGCAGCCAACCGCCGCCCTCGCTTTCGGTGAGTTGCCATGATGTGGTTTGTTTGCCGTAGCCGATGCCTTCAAAAATATTCAGATGGCTACCCATACGGTGTATCAATCCCGCAGTAAAGGCATACTCTGCCGTTTGGGTGCTGCCGGTATAATATGGCTTATGGTCGGCTATGCCCGCCATGTAGCCGTTGCGGTCGCAAGTGCCTTTAGTGGTTGGCGACGAGTGGAGGTTTGTGCTCACGTGTATGTAGCCGCCATGACGCCGCATGAGCGCGAGCATCACTCCCCACGACGGGCCGTCGGTGTGCATCGACGCGGTGAGCAGAGTGTAGCCATGTAGCTGCACGACGCGCTTGACGGGAGCCACGGTCACTGTGTCCACCACCGTCTTTGTGTATACCACGGTGTCGTGCTTCTCGACGATTGTCGTTGGCATCTGCGGCAGACGCAGGCGCATCTCGTAGGTCATGCGGCTTTCGAGTTTCATGCCGAGTGGGTAGTCGCGCAGCACTCCCCATCGGGGATGCTTCAGCGTGAGCGTCTTCGTGCCTTTGGGCAGATAGAGCCATATCTCGCCCACCTCATCGCGCCGCTTGACGATGCCGAGTGGCGAGGAGAAGGCGAAGTCTTGCGGCGCCACCACCTTCACCAGGGCGCACGCCTCACCGTTGAGGTCGCGCACGGCATCGATGAACGCGCTGACGTCGGTTTTCAACTGGCGGAAGCTTTCCACCGAGAAGGTGCTGTCCGCAGGTGCGGGCACAACAGTTTGTGCCCCTGCCTTTTCAGCGAAGAATGGCAGGCAGACAAAAGCCATCATGCAAACGAAGGCTTTTAGCACCATGAACGAACTCTTTACTATTACTCTATTATTCATATTTATTCCAGATTGAAGTCGGATATGTCCACAACTCCGTCGCTGCCCTCAACCGTTGCCGACGGTTGCCACGTGCGCACATGTATGAGCGGCATGGAGGTGTTGCGGAAGTCCCACAACAGAAACAGGTAGCCGTCGTCGGCATAGCGGTCGCTTTGGTAGCGCTGGCGGAGCGACACTCCATAGATGCCGTCCTTGGTGGGATGGCGCATGATGTGGAAGTCGGAGAACTTCACGTCCACTTGCTTGTTCAGTGCAAACACCTTCGTGAGCCGCGCAAGGTAGTCGCGCTTGGTGTGGAGTGCGTAGCTCACGCGGCTGTCTGCCGCCACGTGTGTGGCATTTTTCGCCGTCTTCACCACGTTGCCAACGATTATCAGCGCGTTGTCGCTGAACACCTGTCGCAGGAAGTCGATGTCCTTGGTGGTGTAGGCCGTCCGCAGATGCTCGCAGTAGTTGAGTATCTGCCTACGGCGTGCGGCATCGGTCTCGGTGAGCTTGCCTTGCATTATCTTCACTGCCTCGCCATAAAACGGACTGCCCTGCGCTATCTTCCTTATGTCTGTCTGCGCGCCGCCATACCTGGGAGAGGGGGCATAACTGGGAGAGGGGGCATAACTGGGAGAGGGGGCGCCCCCGCCCCCGGCATACCCCCCATAACTTGAAGAGCCAACATCCCCACTCCGAGCCTGTCCGCCCTCTGCCGGGGGCGAGGCGCCCCCTCTCCCAGTCATTCCGACCTCGGGCTGCCCCAACGTCGCCGCGAACTCCACCATGCCTTGTCCGTCGACAAATCCCTCGCGTCCTGTGGCTATCTCGCGGAAGCGCAGCCTGCCGCCACGGAAATGCGTGTCGATAAGACATCCGCGCAGCGGTATGCGGAACATGACGCCGCCATTGCTGTCCTCCACAAGGTATTGCCGGTCGCCATTGCGCATTGTCTGCTCCACGAGTTGCTTGCCCTCGCTCACGCCGTAGCGTGTCTCGGCGACCACATCCTTATAATCCCCAAAGGGCAGCAGCCATAAAGCCACTGCCCAAATTGAGAGTATCAGCACAAGGGCTGACAATATATACGTTAATTTCTTCATCAAAAATGAGTTAATCCCAATTCTGTATCTCACCGCCGATGTCGATCTTCACCTGCTCAGGATTCTCGGTAATGATGAGATTGACGAGATGCTCCACGCCCGGCTTGAACACAAACTTGCTCTCGAACATGTAGCTCACGCCGTTCATCACCACCTCCACAAGCGGCTGTCGGTTGTCAAGACGCTGCGGCACGACGATGGCTGAGTAGGTATAGTCACCGTCCTGGTGTGCCTTGATGGTCTGTCGGGTGCCCTTCACGTAGCGCGTTGCCGCACCTTCCTGCAGGTCAATGGTGGCTGTTGCCACCGTATTGTGTACGTAGACCTCGGCTTTCGTCGGCATTTCGCCATCGAAGTCCTCACCTTTCACGAGACGTATCTTCAGCTTGCTCATAATGTGCTTGAACGTGAGGCTTACGGGCGATGCCGATGCCTTCACGCCCTTGCTCACGGCATAGAGCAGGTCACTCGCCTCGTAGCCGCCAAGCGCGTTGGCGGTCTTGGCGGTGCTTTGGTCGGTGCTCACGCTGAACGGCTGGTCTTCAATGCTGCTCACGTTCTGTATGTAGGGATAGTAAGCGTAGGCATTGTATGTGCCCTCATCCCAATAGAGTGTGCGCGAGGCAGTCCATTGGTTGCCGTTGTAGGTCAGTGCCTCGTTGCTGACGAGGTTGCCGCCAATCTCAAGCGGCGCGTCCGACGGTGCCACATAGAGTCCGATACGGTCGCCTGCCTCGAAGTCGGTTGCCGTGGCGCGTGTGTGGGCGGGATGATTCACCGTGAATGTCATTGGCGTGTGCCTTGCGTCCTTGTATTGCTGCTCGCTGTCGTCGCCACATGCCATAATACCGAGCACTGCCAATGCCATGCAGAAGCTTCTTATTATATGTTTCTTCATATCGTATATGCAAAATTACACAATTTTATTTACACTCACTCACATTCCTAACGGCGATGTCTTCTCACCTTTGCCATTTTCAACGGATTGCTCCGGTGTATCATTGGAGCGTGCTGATAGGTGTGGGCATTGCGCTTGTCGCCGCTGTCAAGTCCGCGGGTCACGTTGCCGGCGTCGCGCTTGTCGTTCTTGACGAAGTCCTCGAACGAGAACGCCTCGCCTGCATAGCGCTTGATGCGCTTAACAATGCTCTCGCGGCTGATGGTGCTGTAGTACGGTATGTCGTTGTTCATGCATGAGTTCTGCTCCGAACGGAACACGCCGCGGCTGTGCATATATCCGCCCTCATAGATGTCTACGATGTCGCTGTAGCGCGAGTCGAATATGAGGTGGCTCCATGGCACGCTGTGCATCTTGCCTGTGAGCGAGAGGTTCTCATACCAGCCAAGCGCCTGATTGCTTCGCAGCTCACCATCATGTGGGCAGCATGAGCAATCGCAATCGCTAATGAATGCGTTGTGGTAGATATACTCGTCACCAAGTTTGCCGAATCCGTGTCCGCCAGCCTCATGCTGAATCACGCCTCGCGTATCGAGCGGATAACTGTAGGTGCTCAGCGGACAGAAGGCGATGGCTGCCCCACTCGTCCACATCTGCGTGATGCCGCCGTAGTCGGTGGAGTTCGGCACGATGATGATGAGCGTCTGGTTGAGGTTGTCCTTCGTCACGGTAGGCGCACCGAGCGCATAGTCGAATATCTCGTCGTAGTCGGCTTTCAAGCCCACGCCGCCCGTGAATGTGGTGTTGAAGCGGTTGTAGCGTATGGTGTTCACCGTACCGACACCGCTTTCTGTTGACAGCGGGAAAGCGGTGTAGACATTGAAGTAGTTGCGGTAGGTCTTGTATGGCTCAATGCCGAAGAAGTATTCCACCTCCTGCTTGATGTTCTTCAAGTAGTCGCCATTGGCAATGTCCTTCGCACTGTAGCCGTCGCCAAGCAGCACGATGTTGATGCCACCACGGTTGCCCTTTGTGGCTTTCTGCAATGTGAGCCACTGGTCCTCACCATACTCATAACCATACTGACTGACACTGCACTCATGGGTGTAGTCCTTGCCTTTCAAGCGGAACACCACCTTGCCCTCACGGTTTGAGCCGTTCTTCGCCATCGCATTGATCGTGAGCGTCACCTCTGTCTTCTTGTTGCCGGCGGCAGGATAAACCTCACACCAGTCGGGCTTGCTCGCCACTTCCCATTCGCCCTCGGCATTTATTACCAAGGTCTGCTTGTGCTGCGTGGCAAGGGCGCAAGCCACTTGTGGACGGCATACAAGCTCGTGGTGGGCGGCAATGCGCTTGAAATCGCTCCAACCATTGGCTGTCTGATATTGAGGAACTGCCGATTCAGGCACTTCAAGGGTGAAGTTGTCTTTAGGTACGCCGTCAAAAGCGCCACTAAACACATTAGCGGGAACTGCTCCCTTGCACACGATGCTTCCTATGCCAAAGTCATTGCTAAAAGCGCTGTTGCCAATATTTTCCAAACTTTCCGGGAATATAAGTCCCTCTATCTTATCACAAGACTCAAAAGCATCTTGTCCAATGCTTTCCAAACCTTCTGGAAATTCAATAGTTCCTGTCAATCTTCTATTACAAGAAAATGCGCCGTTACCTATTGATACTAAATGTTTTGGAAGTACCAATGTTCCTGAAAAATCACATCCAGAAAATGCGCCTTCGCTTATAGATGTAAGATCTTTAGGCAATATCAAATCACCCTTAAAATTTGTAGAACAAAAAGCCTGGCTACCTATTGTTTTTATTCCATCGTGCAATGTTAGTGTTCCATCAAAACCACAATTATAAAATGTTCTCACATCTATATTCGTTACAGATTGGGGTATCGTCAGAGAACCCGTTAAGTTTTTACAACAATAAAAAGCATTATCTCCTATTTTTCCCAATTTGTTAGGCAGATGTAATTCTCCATACAACCCACCACAAGAATAAAAGGCACAAACTCCTATATATTTCAAGTTATTAGGCAATTTTAATTCACTAATAAAACTACAATTGTCAAAAGCATAATCTCCTATATACTCCAAAGTACTGGGCAAAGACAAAGAACCCGTAAATGAGCTACAAATATTGAATGCAAAAGCCTCAATGCGCGTTACACCTTCAGGTATAACAAGTGAACCAGTTAAGCTTTTGCAGCCGTTAAAAGCACCACTTCCAATCATCTTTAGCTTATTAGGCAAGACTATATTTGTAAGTGATTGTTTATCGGAAAATGCTCCATCTGGAATACGATTAGCTCCATCAATAGTATCAATAACCTGTACATCCATAAGATTGAGGGCTGCCAGAACCGACATCTCATCCCTCATAAAAAAGAAATCATGGGAATTTATAGCACCCGTAATCTTCAGATTCCTAATCTTCGTATAGTCTTTTTTCGCTGCCGCTATCGCCTCCTTCAAATGTCCTGCCGTCGAGTTTATCACCAAATACTCCTTCGCCGTCGCGTCATGGCTCACGAGGTCGTTCTCCCAAGGCGTTATACTCTCGCTGACGAGCGTGAGCTGGTACTGTCCGCTGCCTGCCTTCTTGTCAACACGGATACCAAACTTCATCATCTTGCCAGCCACATACTCCAAGTTCTCGTTCTTCGTGAACTTATACGGCACACCGCCAATGGTGATGCTGAACAGCGTAGTGCCAGCCTGCACGGTCTGCGGCACAACGATGGTGCGCCACTCGTCGCCAGTGCGCGACGGTATTGTGGCGGTAGGCTCCACGCTGCCGGCGGCTTTTACAGTTCCGTCAGCCATGTTGATGCTTGCCTTGCGTGCGACATTGGCTGTGAGGACAATCTTCTCGGTGTTTGCCCATTCGCCGTCGGCAAAGCCGCTGCCCTGTATCAGCGTCACACAGGCGTTCGACATGCGGTGCTTCATCGGCAGGCGTATCACGCTTGTCGTCGGAGCCACGTCAGCCACCTTTCCCCAAAGGAAGTCGCTTGCCTCATAGCCGCCCATATTGCCGTCGGCGGAAGGCTTGCTCTGGTCGCGCTGCACCTCAAACTGGTAGTCGTCGATGCTCTCGGGATTGGCATAGGGATAATATCCATACACGTCGATATGTGTATGCTTGTCTTTCCAATAAAGGTCGTAGGCTGAGTTCCATTTGTTGTTCGGTTCATCGTATGTCTGGCGCACGTTGTCGCCACGGTTGCCGCTCGGCTTCAACATGCCTGGAGTGCCACCGTCGTAGTCGACGATATACACGCCCATCACGTCGCCGTTGCAGAACCCGTTGTCGTTGACACGCGTCACTGCCAGCTGGTCGATGTCACCGGAAAGCTGTATACGGTCTTCGCTGTGCTGAGTGCCGTTGCCGTCGAAGAGGTCGTCGGAACAGGCGCCAAGCATCAGGCAAAGAACCATAGCAGCCATATATATAATTGTGTTTTTGTGGGTCATACTCATACTTGTTGTTGTTTTGTTATTAATCAGTTGGCAGTGCCACCGTTGTCGGTGCCGTCGTCTTCCCATGCTCCGATGGTGACGTTCACTCCGCTGCTTGTCTTGTCGAGCGTCACGGTGAATGTGTGGCGCTTGCCGCTCACAAACTTGAACGCCTTGGGCAGGTTGAAGTCCCTGCCGTCCACGTTGACGGTTATCAGGTTTGTCTGTGCCACTTCCTGCGGCACGACGATGGCGCGGTAGACAGTGCCGTCCTTGTAGGGAGTCACTGTCGTGGCGCTGCCCGTGGCTGTAACGGCAGCCGAGGCAAGGTCAATGGTGGCGGATGTCTTCAGGTTGTTGAGTGTCACTGCCACGTTCGATGCGGCAAGCGAGGCATCGGTAAATCCCGCGCCGGCTTTCAACACTATCTCCACCTGGCTCATCACGTGCTTCGCCACGATGTTCACCGCCGATGTCGTAGGCGCCACGTTCTGCGTTGAGCCAATCATCAAGTTGGCTGCCTTGTATGCGGCAACGTCGCCTTGGTTGGCGTTGATGTCGAACGGCATCGCGCTGACGCTTGCCACGGTCTTGCGGTAGGGGTAGTAGAGGTAGAAGTCGGCATGTGTGTTGTCGTCCTTCCAATATATCTCGGTCGCGGGAGTCCACGTCGTGTTGTATGTGTAAAGCATGTTGTCCACATAGTTGCCCGATGTCTTCAGCGCGTCTGCCGAGCCGTCGGCATTGCGGTTGACGACATACAGTCCCACTTGGTCGCCGTTCTCGAACACTGTCTCCGTGGCACGTGTTATTGACGTGCTTATGTTTATCGGCATTTTCTCCACCGTCGGCTTATCTGGCTGAGGGGGATTCGGCACATCCGGCTCCGTACCGCCACCGCCTGACGAGCACGACAGCAATACACTACAAAAGGCTGCAAGAAAAGAGAGCTTTTTCATAAGCAATAAATTTTAGGTTTTACCTGTGTTAAAACTTCACTGTTGCAAAATTACGAAAAGAAAGTTAAAGACACAAGTTCATAACGGTTCACAAACAATATTCATGAAATAGACAAGAAGACATTTTTTTAGACATGAAGACATGTACATCATGTCCAAGCATGTGTCGAGCGAGAGCTCGACACCCCCAAACACGAAAAAAGGTCTCCAAAGTCGTTAGACTCTGAAGACCTCATGTAAAAGAAGGCAGCCACCTACTCTCCCGCATTGCATTGCAGTACCATCGGCGCAAGCGGGCTTAACTTCTCTGTTCGGAATGGGAAGAGGTGGGACACCGCCGCAATAACCGCCTAA